>JAAURO010000048.1 GCA_012032215.1 Limnobacter sp. | reverse complement strand
AGGTCAACCGGAATGGCAAAACCCACGCCGGCAGAACTGCCCGTTTGCGACAAATAGCGGTATTCACCCCAATCAGTCTGCCTGCAGAATCCAGCAACGGCCCACCCGAGTTACCGGGATTAATGGCCGCATCGGTTTGAATAACGCCAGGTATTTCCCGCCCGTTATTGACAGGCAAGGTTCTGCCCAAGGCACTTACAATGCCGGCCGTCAGCGTTTTGCTCAGGCCAAACGGATTGCCTATGGCATACACCGCCTGACCCACCTTTAAATCGGCAGAGGCACCCAGCGGAATAGGCTGCAAGTCAGCGGGTTTGTTGACCAGCTGCACCACCGCTAAATCGTACGAAGGCGCAATGCCCACGAGCCGCGCGGGCAGCGGCTCAGAGTTATCCAACTGCACACGAATGCGGTTGGCGCCCTGCACCACGTGGGCGTTGGTAACCACATGCCCCAGATTGTCCCACACAAAACCTGAACCAGTGCCCTCGGCAATGCGCCTGAAAAACAATTGGCCCTGCACGCTTTCTGTAAAAATGTAGGCGACCGATCCTTTAGCCGATTCAAACAGGTTGATCACACTTTTTTCAGTACCGGACAAGTCGCCTCGGGCCTCTACAACCCTGGGTTGCACGTTGTCTGGACGCGAGGTAAAAAAGCTGTCGAAGGTGGACTGGTTGTAGAGTAAATACAGCACGCACACAAACAGCACCAGCGCCACGAACGCGGCTGCCGAAGCGCCGCGCTCGTGGCCATGTTTCCGGCTGAGGGGCAAACACGTCAAAACACACCTCCAAAGCTTGGTTAAACAGCCAAAAACTCACGCATCCGATTGCGGCTGTTCTTCTGGGTTTAAAAAAAACCGGCTACACACCGTTGGCAACCAATTTAAATGGGGTTTAATACCATGCCCACTGACAAAACCCACATGCCCTCCCTGTTCCGTAAACACGCAACGCACGGCAGGCGGCAAACTGGCAGGATTGGGCAGGTAATCGCCGTTCATAAAAGGATCGTTTTTGGCATGCACAATCAAAGTGGGCACGCGTATGCCCCCTAAAAACTGGCTGGCAGAAGATTGCTGGTAGTAATCCAGCGCCCCGGCAAAGCCATGCCAGGGTGCAGTAATTAAATCATCGAACTCCAGCAGGTTTTTGCAGGCCTGCACCTGTTCAGCCTTGCCCAACTGCGGAAAATTTCTGATTTGCAAAAGCGCCTTGGGCACCAGCGTTTGCAAAAACATGCGTGTGTAAACCCGGTTGAATCCCCGTGCCAAAGCCGAAGCACCTGCGTGCAAATTTATGGGAGCGCTGACCGAAATGGCTGCGTTTACCCACTTGGACGCCTCAGGCCCTTGCTCGCCCAACCATTTAAGCAATACGTTACCGCCCACCGACACCCCCACAGCATTGAGTGTTTCCAGATTGGGCAACTGTTGACGCAGGCGTTTAATCACCCAATCCACCTCGGCAGAGTCGCCCGAATGGTAGGCACGGGGCAGACGGTTGATTTCACCAGAGCAACCACGCCAGTGCACCACCACGCCCAGTGCTTGCTCTTGCACGGCACGCGCCATCAGGGTTTGGCAATAGTGGCTATCGGAAGAGCCTTCCAGCCCATGAAACAACACCCACATGGTGCGGAAGCTGGTGTGCCCGGCAACCGGTGCGGTAAAGTCGAGGTCAAGAAAATCATTGTCTGGAGAACACCAGCGCACCCTGTAAAACTTTGTCTTGGGGCGATCAACCCAGCGCGCCGACAAAATGGTTTGGCTATGCCCATCGGGCATCCACCAAGGTGGGCGGTATTTCATGGCGGGTTAGTGCAAGGTAGGTGGCGAATCAAAATCGCCCAGCTCTTCCTCGCCAAACTCATCCAGCTCCTCCATGTCTTCAATGTCCATTGCGGGGCTGGCGTGGTGAATCACCAGCTTCCAGCCCAACGGGCCCTTGTGGTACACATTGGTGGCATTGACTTGCAACACCTGGGGCTCGCCGCGCGTGCCGCTAATCACAACCTGCTCGACCAGATTGTGCACCGCCACCATGCCGCCCACGATTTTGTGCACGGGCACCGCACGGATTTGCAACACCCCGGAAGACAGTATTTCGCGCCAGCTTTCCCGGATATCATGGTACCCCTCTACACGTGGCCCCCCGGGATGAATGCACACCACCGGTTCGTCATCGGCCCATAAATCCATGAGGGCCTCCAGATCTGCGGCCTCCAGAGCCTCGTAAAAAGCCTGTTCGATGTCTTCGGGTGATGAGTGCAGTACGGTTGGATTTTGCATGTATTGGGTGTCCAGTTATTGAAAAACGACGGTTTTGGCGCCGTTCAGTATGACCCGGTGTTCACAGTGCCATTTCACGGCGCGGGCCAGCACCTGGCATTCGGTATCCTGGCCCCGGGCGGTCAAATCGAGGCCCGTTAAGGAATGATCCACCCGCGCCACATCCTGTTCGATAATGGGGCCTTCGTCTAAATCTGAAGTCACATAATGTGCTGTAGCGCCTATCAGCTTGACGCCTCTGTCAAATGCCTGCTGATAAGGCTTGGCACCCTTGAAACTGGGTAAAAAACTGTGGTGAATGTTAATTATCCGGCCCAGGTAATCGGTGCATAGGTTTTCTGAGAGCACCTGCATGTAACGCGCCAACACCAGCAAATCAATGTTGGTGTTTCTGCACAATTTCACGGATTTGCTCTTCTTGCGCCGTGCGGTTGCCTCCGTGCACAGGCAAGTGATGAAACGGCACACCATACGATGCAGCCAAAGGTGCATGATTAGGATGGTTAGAAACAATAGCAGGTATATTGCAGGGCAATTGCCCACTTTTCCAACGAAACAACAAATCATTCAAGCAGTGCCCCAACCTGGAAACCAACAGCAGCACCTGGGGCTTTTGGCAAGCATCGTGCAGCTTGAACTGCATATGGAAGGGTTCAGCCACCGCTGCGAAATCTGCCTGCAATTGGGCAACGGTCAGGTTACTGCCCGCCGGAACAGCAAAATGCACACGCAGGAAAAACAGCCGGGTAGACTCATCGCCAAACTGGGCTGAATCCAGAATATTGCACTGCAAGTCAAACAGAAATCTGCTGACATTAAACACAATGCCTGTGGTGTCTGGGCAGGAAATGGTCAGAATGTAATCACGCATGCAGCGTCTCTTGGCTCAGGCCTTGGTAGTATTACTGATTGAGTAGGCGATTTGTTAATTTGGTTCGCACGATAATACCGCCTAAGACTGCTTTTTCATGGCCTGAATGACCATTTCTGCGCCCAGCTTGTTTAAGCAGTCCGTGTGCCCCAAAGGGCAAATGCGCTGAAAACAAGGGCTGCAGGCCAAGTGCAGCCAGTGTGTTGTGGCTTTGGCACTCAGCGGCGGCGTGTGCACGGGGCTGCTGGAGCCATACACCGCTTGCAGCGGCACCCCCAGTGCAGCGCCCACATGCATCAGGCCGGAATCGTTGGTAACCAAGTGCGCAGCCGCTCCCAGAATAGCAATGGCTTGGTCCAGTATGGTTTGACCGGCCAGCACCAATGCCCGGGCACGCAGGTTATCGGGCAAAAGCGCCACGATTTGCGCTGAAATAGCCTGGTCTTTGGGGCCGCCCAACACCACAACCCCAGGAGTGGGCAAAGAAGCCATAAACTGGCTGCTTGAATGGGTGGCAAAGCGCTCCAGCCAACGCTGCGCCACCTGCGCAAACCTGGCAGCGGGCCACTGCTTGGCCGGGCCATACTCGGCACCCGGCGCCAGCACCAAAACCCAGGCGCAAGGCCAAAGGCATGAAGTGTTGCTTCGCGTTGCGCCTCATTCACCTGCAAAGCAGGAAATTGCAGGCATTCAGGCCGCACAGCGCCCAATGCCCCATACCATTCCAGCATGGGTGGCTTGTCGGCTTTGGCAGGTTTAGGCAGGGGCTTACTGAGCAACAGGCTACGCAATTCGCCGTTGTAGCCCACCCGGTAAGGAATGCCCGCCAGCCAGGGCACCAAGGCGCTTTTAAACGAATTGGGCAGTAAACACGCGGCATGAAACCCCTGGGAACGAATCCTGTTTGCCACCTGCCAGCGCAAAGCCCACTGAAGAGCACCATGCCTGAAAGGCTCTACCTGCACCTCATTGACCACCGAAGAAAAACGGTACACCGGCGCAGTAACAGGTGGGGCCAGTACGGCGATGCTGCTTACGCGCCCGCCGGGTAATTGCCCATGCCCAGCCTTCAAAGCCTGCAGCAAAGACAGGCTCATCACTGCATCGCCAATCCAGTTGGGCGCAATAACCAGCAGTTTCACTCAGTGGCCATGTACTTTTGCGCCCGGCTTAAGCTGGTAGTTGGTTCCGCAGTAGGGACAACTCACCTTGTTGCCTTTGCTGGCATCCAGAAACACCCGGGGGATGCTGGCTCCAGACAGGCATGGAGGGGTTTGGGCAGAAAGCCGGAAGTTGATCGGCGTTCAGCAACACCGTGTCGGGTTGAGCTTTTTTGTCAACAATCATGATTACACTCGGGTCAGCCAATGTTCGTATTTGGAATTGCGGCCATAGACCACATCAAAATACCGCTTTTGCAGTTCTTCGGTTAATGGGCCACGTGTACCACTGCCAATGGTGCGGTTATCGAGCTCGCGAATGGGAGTTACCTCGGCAGCGGTGCCCGTAAAAAAGGCCTCGTCGGCAATGTACACATCGTCGCGCGTCAAGCGACGCGCGCGCACCTCCAAGCCCATTTCACGGGCCAACGAAATAATGGTAGAGCGGGTTATGCCCACCAATGCCGAGGCAATTTCTGGCTCGTAAATGCAGCCATCTTTCACTATAAACAGGTTTTCCCCGGCACCTTCAGCCACAAAGCCGTCTACATCCAGCAACAAAGCCTCGTCGTAACCGTCGGTGGTGGCCTCCAGATTGGCCAGAATGGAATTGGCATAGGTCGCAGAAAACTTGGCACGCGCCATGGTCACATTCACATGGTGGCGGCTGTAGGAAGAGGTTTTTACGCGAATGCCCCGGGTCATACCCTCTTCGCCCAGATAAGCCCCCCACGGCCAGGCCGCAATGGCCACGTGCACCGCCGCACCACGCGGCGAAACCCCCATTTTTTCCGAGCCATAGTAGGCAATGGGCCGGATGTAACCGGAATCCAGATTATTGGCCCGAATGACCTCGGCCGTGGCCTCCATGATGCGTTCTTTGCTGTAAGGAATTTTCATCATGTAAATGTGGGCCGAATTAAACAGCCTGTCGGTGTGCTCTTTCAGGCGAAAAATGGCAGGGCCTTTGTCGGTTTTGTAGGCACGTTCACCCTCAAAGACCGACAAACCATAGTGCAGGCTGTGCGTGAGCACGTGCAACTGCGCATCCCGCCAGGGCACCAGTTTGCCGTTGAACCAAATAAAACCGTCGCGGTCAGCCATCGACATGCCAGATCTCCGAAAATGAATGAATAGCCTGATTGTTAACAGGGTATTCTACAGCCGCCAACCTGTCAGTGGTTTGCCTTTTACGTTGACGGCGTCAACTTTGAACCACTATAGTGGCAGCCTGCAACACACACAGACAAACCCATGAAGCACTGCACCCGGCAAGACACCCCGCGTTGGGAAAGGCGCAAAGAAGACCGCCCACAAGAAATTCTGTGCGCAGCTGTTCAGGTTTTTGGTGAAAAAGGCTTTGCCTGCGCCAAACTGGAAGAAGTGGCAAAAAAAGCAGGCGTCAGCAAAGGCACCGTGTATTTGTACTACCCCAACAAGGAAGAGCTGCTTAAATCGGTGGTGCGCGAATATGTAAGCCCGATTGTAAACACCGTGCGGGCCGAGCAAAGCCAGCAACAAAACCAGAGCTGTGCTGCGCAAATCGAACACGCTATCTGGCAATGGTGGCAAAAATACGGCTCGACCGAATTAAGCGCCATTACCAAACTGATTTTGAACGAATCTGCCAGCTTTCCAGAGTTGGGACGGTTTTTTTACGAAGAAGTCATACGGGCTTGGTGGATTTACCTGCAGGAAATTCTCGATAAAGGTGTTAAAAGTGGCGAATTTTCACCCATTGACACCGAATATGCTGCCAAAGTGCTTTGTTCGCCTTTGGTCACCCTGGCCGTGTGGAAACGTTCCATGGATGTATGCTGCGACACCCATACCGACCCACAGCGCTACATTAAGGCCCACGTGCAATGGTGCTTCATGGGCTGCAACCCAAAACATCCGCCAAACCGGAACCACACCGCCAGATTTGGTAGAATTTGGCCTTATCCACGCCAAACCCCAGCGAAGGCCCCTCATGGACTTTGAAACAGCACGCTTTAATATGATTGAGCAACAAATCCGCCCCTGGAATGTGCTTGACCAAACCATTCTGGATTTGCTTAAAACCGTTAAACGGGAACATTTTGTGTGCGAAAGCCTTCAAAACGTAGCCTTTGCCGATTGCGATTTACCCATACGCATTGCAGACAAAAACACCGGCGAATACATGTTTAGCCCCAAACTGGAAGCCCGTTTTTTGCAGGAACTACACATTCAGCCCGCAGACAAAGTACTGGAAATTGGCACCGGCACAGGCTACATGGCAGCCCTGCTGACCTGCTTGGCCGCCGAAGTAAACACCATTGAAATACAGCCCGAGATTGCCGCGCTGGCCCGCCACAATTTACAGAAAAATGGAATCGACCTGGTGAAAGTCATCGATGGTTGCGGCTTTGAGCGCGCGCCCTCACTGGGCCAGTTCGATGTCATTGTGCTGTCTGGTTCCACCGAACTTCTACCCGAGACACTGCTAAAACACCTCAGCCCCGGCGGCAGGTTTTTGGGCATTGCAGGCAAAGAGGCGCCATTGCAAGCCACACTGGTTAAAAAATCACACACCGGCAACCTTTCCACCACCCCGCTGTTTGAAACCTGGGCGAAACCCTTGGCAAATGGCCCCAAAGCCCCGGTTTTTGAGTTTTAGGCAACGCACACATGGCCTACAAACCGCACCCACGGTTCTTCATGCTGCGCCCGTCACCACTTAGGGCACACAACTGGGCACGCGCTTTAACCATCGGCCTGTTAGCTGTTGTGGTTTTAGGGCTTGCTCCCCGCCATGCACAGGCAGCAGACACCTTGCTTACCCTTCTGCCACAAGCGCAGCAAACCGATAAAGTCTGGCGCAGCGCACAAGCGCAGTTCAAGGCAGACCAAGAGCGCACACCGCAAGCCCTTTCCGCCTTGCTGCCTGGCCTGTCTTTCGGAGCACAGTTTCAACAACAAGACACCACCCGCACCGCCAGCAACCAAAGTATCGACTCCTCGAACAACCCGCGTGCGTATGCGCTAACGCTCAGCCAGGCGCTGTTTCGCCCACAAGCCTGGAAAAACTATGAGCAAAGCCAACTGGCTACAGAGGCAGCAAGCCTGGTGTTAAGCCAGGCACGGCAGGAACTGATTTTGCGCCTTGCCTCGGCCTGTTTTGAAGTGCTTAAAGCCCGAAATGCCCTGCAAACCATCAGCGTGCAGCAAGAAGCAATTGCCGGGCAACTGGAATCGGCCAAACGCAATTTTGAAGTAGGCACGGCCACCATTACCGATCAGCAAGAAGCGCAGGCACGGTACGATTTGTCGCAGGCGCAAAAACTCGCTGCCAAAAACCGCCTGGCCATTGCCCACCTGGAACTGGAACGCATAACCGGGCAAAGCACGCTGGATTTGGCAGCCCTGCGCAGCGACTCCACCTTGTCGGCCCCCAATCCACCCGATGCCGAAAGCTGGGCGCAGGCCGCCGCAGAAAACAACCTGCAAACCCGGCAGGCCGAACTGGCAAAGCACATTGCCGAGCGTGAAACCAGCAAAGCCCGATACGGCCACCTGCCCACCCTCGATTTAAAAGCAGAATACGTGAATGCCGAACAACAGGTGCTTAACGGCATTACCCCACTGGACGCCGAGCAGGAAAGCCGCACCTTAAGCCTGCTGCTGAACGTACCCCTGTTTTCTGGCGGGCTAACCCAAAGCCAGGTGCGCCAGCAAGGGGCGCTTACTGGAAAAAGCCCTGAGCAACCAGGACCTGGCCCGTGAACAGGCACGCCAGGCCGCCAAAACCGCCTGGCTACAGGCACAAACCGGGTTGTCGCAAATTCAGGCCCTGCAAACCGCCGTGCAATCCAGCCAACTTGCCCTGCAGGCCAACCAAACGGGCTACGAAGTTGGCGTGCGCATTAACATTGACGTGCTGAACGCCCAACAGCAATTAAGCAGCGCACAGCAGGATTTATCAAGCGCGAAATACGACACTCTCATGGCACTGCTGCAACTGCAGGCTGCCTGTGGGCAATTGACGAAAATACACTGAAAACAATTAATGGGTTTTTTGAGTAGCATTGGCTTGTGTTTCGTCAAAACCCGGAAGCTTCTTGCAGGCCCCATCATGGGTGGACTCATCTGCAATCCAGGTTCCTACAAGCCCAAGTACTCCACCAGCACACACAAAAAAGCCCAGTGCAAAAAGAGGAAACAAGCGAGAACCAATATTGTCCGCGGTAGACCCAACAGAACGATCCCGTGAGAGACAAGAAACAGTCCAGTTCGGGATCATCAGTGCGAATCCACCAACCGCAAGCCCCCCGTTACCTTGTACGATGTCGCAATGCGTTCGTGATTTTCTGTTTTTTGATAAACCTGGCCTTCCGGGCAGCGTGGGGCAACCTCTTTTTTGTTACTGGCGGCGATTGCTGCAGATGCAGATGCAGCCCCAGATGCCTGCAATTGCCGGGCAATCCGGCCCTGAGCGCCGCCCCCATCGCTGGCGTTGCCGCCTCCGGGAAAGCGGTCGGGCACAACACGGGCATCCGTCGTGCCACCGAGGGCCAACAAAGAAAGGACTATGCACTTGAGAGCGTGTGACAACGAAGGCCCTCGATGAGAAACCTGATGAGCAGCACGATCGTTTAAGAAAGCAGGAGAAGCGAGGGATGAAGTGATTTGCATTTTTTTCTTCGACGATTAAAAACTGAGTAACATAAATAACGAGAAAAGTTCCTTCGATTGTAACGGCGTGTGGGCAAAAACGCTGTACAGCAGGAAAACTACTCGTCAAGTTGACAGCTTTTTTAGCGAGTCACTGAGTTTTTCAGGCGTAATTACCAGATGAACCAGTTTCTTTGAGTTCACGAGCTCTTTATTATTACCAAGAGCCATGGCCGTATAGGTATTTATCGTAAAATCAATGATTGCAGTGTCATCAGTGTCATTTAAGGAACCTCTGATCAACTCCCCCACCTCCCGGCAACCAATTGAGCAGTTAAAATAGCGGCAAGCACCTGTTCAACCCCAGCCCGCGAACATCATGACCCAGACCAGCTTTTCCAGCCTCG
>JAAURO010000047.1 GCA_012032215.1 Limnobacter sp. | reverse complement strand
TTTTCCAAAAGCACGGGCCGCACGGCGTTGTCGGTGATCGGCACCTGGCGCAGGTCCTGGACAACGCGGTCCGAATCGGGCCCCAGCCGCCCTAGGATGCGAATTGGTCGCTCTGTCTCGCCGGTCACGGCAAAAACCGCCGCTGGTGTTGATGTTGCTGCGGGCGAGCGCCTCTTCGACCTGCTGGAGCATGTCTTCCGTGCCGAGCCGGGACGGGCGCTGGAGGTGTTTTCCGTTCTGCACCGCGACGGTGCCGATCCCGTTCAAGTGCTGGCTGATCTGGCCGTTACCGACAAAGCCGCGTTCAAAGCCGTGGTTGAGCAGGTTCGCGCGGTTCAGTCCTGATTGGGTGTAAAAACTGGCTTGCTGGGGTGTTGCAACATCCCGGTTTGCATGCAATTAGTGCCCAATGAGTACTCAGCGAAGTAAAGCGGAACTTTCGGGTTCCGTTTTTTATGGTGCTTGCCCTGTTGCGCCCATAACCCAAGTACAATCCAAAGCTTCGCTGCGCCAAGCGGCTTCCGTGTACGCTGCTTGTTGGGTGTCCGATTTACCTCCCTTGAAACTTCTTGTTCTTGCTCATGGATTCTTCTTTTCAGGCCATTTTGGACAGCGCAGAAAAAGCCTTTTCCAACGCCCCCGACTTCGCCGCCCTGGAAAATGCCAAAGCTGCTTTTCTGGGTAAAACCGGGCAGGTCACCGATTTGCTCAAAGGCATGGCGCAACTCAGCCCGGAAGACAAGAAAACCCAAGGCCAGGCAGTCAATTTGCTGAAAAGCGCCGTTGAAGAGGCCCTGAACCTGCGCCGCGAAGCACTGGCCGATGCAGCCATGCAGGCCAAACTGAGCGTACAGGCCATCGACATTAGCAAAGCAGGGCGCAAGCGCGGTGGGGGTGGTCTGCACCCGGCCATGCGCACCCTGGAACGCATCGAAACCATTTTTCACTCTGCGGGCTTCGACCTGGCCGATGGCCCTGAAATTGAAACCGATTTTTACAATTTCACCGCCCTGAATACCCCGGAGAATCACCCTGCACGTTCCATGCACGACACCTTCTACGTAGAAGGCGGTCACCTGCTGCGCACCCACACCTCGCCCATGCAGGTGCGTTACATGCAAACCCACGCATCGCCCATTCGCGTTATTGCGCCGGGCCGCGTGTACCGCGTTGACAGCGATGCCACCCACTCGCCCATGTTTCACCAGGTAGAAGGCCTCTGGATAGACGAAGGCATCAGTTTTGCCGATCTGAAGGCTGTGTTTATCGACTTTCTGAAGCAATTCTTCGAAACCGACGACCTCATAATCCGGTTTCGCCCCAGCTTCTTCCCGTTTACCGAGCCCTCCGCAGAAATCGACATGGCTTTCACCACCGGGCCTAACAAAGGCAAGTGGCTGGAAATTGCGGGTTCTGGTCAGGTGCACCCCAATGTGCTGCGCCATGTAGGGCTCGACCCCGAAAAGTACACGGGCTTTGCATTTGGCGTGGGGCCCGATCGCCTCACTATGCTGCGGTACGGCATTCACGATTTGCGCCTGTTTTACGAAAACGACATGCGTTTTCTGCAGCAGTTTTCCTGATGCGTGGCATGGCCCGCCCACACCTCGTTTAAAAAACACTTGTTATGCAATTTACTGAATCCTGGTTAAAGTCGCTGGTCGACATCACCCTGCCCACCGCTGAACTGGCTGAAAAACTCACCATGGCCGGGCTGGAGGTGGAAGAACTCCACCCCGTTGCCCCGCCTTTTACTGGCGTGGTGGTGGCACAGGTGCTGGAAAAAAAACCGCACCCCGATGCCGACCGCCTCAGCGTGTGTCTGGTTGATGTCGGCGACGGCACACCCAAACAAATTGTGTGTGGTGCGTCCAACGTGCAGGCTGGGTTAAAGGTGCCATGCGCACTGCCCGGCGCCGTGCTGCCCGGCGAGTTTGCAATCAAGCCCACCAAAATGCGGGGCGTGGAAAGTGTGGGGATGCTCTGCGCCGCCAAAGAGTTAGGTATTTCTGCCGACTCCAGTGGCTTGTACGTGCTGCCTGAAAATGCACCAGTCGGCCAAAACATGCGCGAATATCTTCAGCTCGACGATGTGGTGTTCACCCTGAAAATGACCCCCAACCGCGCTGATTGTTTGTCGCTACTGGGCGTGGCCCGTGAAGTGGCCGCGTTAACGGGCGTGGCCAAGCCACAATTGCCCGGCCTGTTTGCTGGTTCAGAAACGAGCGACAAGGGTTTGGGGGCAGAGGGCGTGATGTCCCCTGAATCCGGTGTTTCTGCAGAACCCTGTCTGTTGATGTTCTGGCCCCCGATTTGTGCGGGCGCTTTGTGGGCTGCGTCATTCGCGGTGTGAACAACCGTGGCCGTGTTCCGCTCTGGATGCAGCAAAGGCTGGAACGTGCGGGCCAACGCAGCGTAAACCCCCTGGTCGATTTGTCTAATTACCTCATGCTTGAAACCGGGCAGCCCACGCACATTTTCGATCTCAACAAACTCACGCTTCATTCCGATGCCTTTTCGGCAAACCGTACCGGCCTTACCGTGCGCTGGGCCAAAGAGGGCGAAACGCTCAAGCTGCTCAACGGGCAAACCGTGCAACTCCACTCCAGGGTGGGGGTGGTTGCCGATCAGGCTGGTCCACAGGCTTTGGCCGGTATCATGGGGGGGGATTGCACGGCAGTCAGTGAATCCACGACCGACATTTTTGTCGAAGCCGCCTTCTGGTTTCCGCAGGCAGTGGCGGGCCGTGCACGCGAATACCACTTCGGCTCTGAAGCCGCACACCGCTTTGAACGTGGCGTCGATTTTGAAAACACCCGGCTCTATCTAGAACGTCTTACAGAACATATTCTGGCCGTATGTGGCGGCAATGCCGGGCCCGTTCATGAGGCCAACGCACGTGAACTCAATGGAGCGCCCAACAGCAGCCTGCAACTGCCCGAACGCAAACCCGTGGTGCTGCGCCATGCACGCGCAGAGCAGGTTGTTGGCATGTCGTTTTCTGCCGAGCAGGTGCAGCAGGTGTTTGCCCGGTTGGGCTTTGAGTGCACTACTTTAACGCCCGGCGATTCCAGCGAAAGTGCCAGCACTACTGCCAGCACTGCGGCTCAAACGCTGTATCACATAACCCCGCCAGCTTTTCGCTTCGACATTCAACTCGAAGAAGACCTTATCGAAGAGGTGGTGCGGGTCATCGGCTACGACAAGCTGCCCTTGCGCGCACCAACTGGCAAAGTGTGCATGCTGCCCAAAACTGAATTGCAGAATTCGCGCCACGCCTTGCGCCATCAACTGGCTGGCCTGGGGTATCAGGAAGTGGTCAGCTACAGTTTTACCCCCGAAAGCTGGGAGCAACAACTGGCCAACAACCCCGATCCGGTTCGCTTAATCAACCCGATTGCCAGCCACCTGACCACCATGCGTTCCACGCTTCTAGGCAGTTTGCTGGCCGTGCTCGAACACAACCAGGCTCACCGGGCAGAGCGTCTACGCATCTTTGAAGTGGCGCGCACTTTCGCAAAAAATGCCCATGTATCCAATTCATCCAGTACGGTAGCCGGGTTTGCACAAACCTGGAAAGTGGCCGGTTTGGCCTGGGGCTTGGCAGATCAGCTTCAGTGGGGTGGTAGCGGTCAGCCCGCTGGCTTCTTCGATGTCAAAGGCGATGTAGAAACCCTGCTTGAACCCCTGCAAAAAAATGGCGTGCTCGAATTTAAGGTCGGATGTCACCCCGCATTACACCCGGGCCGTTGTGCACAGGTTTTGCTGAACAATCAGCCACTGGGCGTAGTGGGCGAATTGCATCCGAAGTGGGTGCAAACGTGGGGTTTTTCGCAAGCACCCGTGTTGTTTGAATTACTGGTCGAACCTGTTTTGCAGCGCGCATTGCCTGCTTTTCACGAAATTTCCAGGCAGCCCGCCGTAGTGCGCGACCTGGCTTTGGTGGTGGATCAATCGGTTCAGTCCGATGCCGTTAAAAAAGCACTCCTGGGGGCTGCACACGTCAACCGGAAGTGGGTTAAATCGGTTATCCTGTTTGATGAATTTGTTCCCCGTGAAGAGGGTAAAGGCCTGAACTTAAATGAGAAAAGCCTTGCCTTTCGGGTTACCCTTCAGGCTCAGGAAAAAGCCTGACAGAAGCCGAAGTCGAACCACTGGTTCAAAGCATGTTGGAGCGGGCGCAGGCTGACTGCCAGGCTCGCTTGCGTTCAGGTTAAGTAAGGAATGGTGTCAAAGTGGAACAAGCCGCACACAATAGAGAGTTACCCGTGGAAGAAGAACACAAGCAAGAACCCCTGCTGGAGCTGGTTGCCGATGATGCATCGTCTGGCTCGCTCACCAAGGCTGAACTGGCAGAAATGCTGTTTGACACGCTGGGTTTGAACAAACGGGAAGCAAAAGATTTCGTCGATGCGTTTTTCAGGAATCCGTTCGGCTCTGGAAGAGGGCACAGAAGTGAAATTGTCTGGTTTTGGCAATTTTCACCTGCGCGACAAACCCCAGCGCCCCGGAAGAAATCCAAAAACCGGCGAAGAAATCCCCATTGCGGCCCGCCGTGTGGTAACCTTCCACCCTAGTCAAAAACTTAAGGCTTTGGTTGAATAACCTTCGCCAATCCATTGATTCCCAAGGCCCATGCAAGAACAGGAAGAATCCACCAAGGTTGACGTAAGCGCCAACCTTCCACCCATCCCGGCCAAGCGTTATTTCACCATTGGTGAAGTCAGCGATTTGTGCGGTGTCAAGGCGCACGTGCTTCGCTACTGGGAGCAGGAGTTTACACAACTCAAATCGATTACACGCCGTGGAAACCGCCGGTATTACCAGCACCACGAAGTGCTGTTTATTCGCCGTATCCGCGAGCTGCTGTACGAACATGGTTTTACCATCAGTGGTGCCCGTAACCGCCTCGATCAAGAAAAAAACGGCCCCGCTGGCGATGCCCCTTTGCCTGTGCTCATCGAGCGCGAAGAATTAAAACAACAATTGTTAAATTTACGAAAAACGCTTTTCAGCAGGTAGTTTTTCTGTATAATCCAGCCTTCTCGGAATGTAGCGCAGCCTGGTAGCGCACCTGCATGGGGTGCAGGGGGTCGGAGGTTCGAATCCTCTCATTCCGACCATTTTCTCTTCCAGATATAGCTGAAAAACCATAATATGGCATATAGCAGGATAATAGGTTTATGGCATAATAAGGATTTATGACCTATTGCCTCGAATTTCGCCAAAGAGTACTTGACTTTAAATCCCTGAATAACCTCACATTTCAGGAAACCAGTGAGGTTTTTGGCATTGCCATAAGAACGCTGTTTCGGTGGGAAAACAGAATAGAACCTTGCACCACCCACAAAAAGCATGTCACGAAAATTGACATGGACGCCTTGGCAAAAGACGTACTGGAATCACCAGATGATTAGCAATGGGAAAGGGCAAAGCGCTTCAAGGTCACGCAACCTGCCATTTCATACGCCCTGAAAAGGCTGAATATCACCTATAAAAAAAACGCTTCAGCATCCAAAAGCCAACGAACAGGCAAGAAGCGAGTTTCAGCAAAGAATCAAGACGCATAAGCAGGCAGGAAAAACGGTTATTTATCTGGACGAGAGTGGCTTTGCCAAAGACATGCCGCGCACACACGGCTACCCCGTACAAGGCCAGCGGTGTTATGGAAAACACGACTGGCATGCCAAGGTACGAGTCAATGCAATTGGAGCAATTGTAGGTTTTTATTTTTGTCTGTTGGCCTCTTTAATGCCAATATTGATTCCAATATTTTCCATTCCTGGTTGACGCAGGATTTACTGCCAAAGGTTCCTGAAAATTCGGTCATAGTGATAGGCAATGCAGCATTTCATAAACGGGCAGATATTCAGCAGGCAATTCTTGAGAAGGGAGTCATACTCGAGTACCTGCCTCCTTACAGCCCGGATTTGAATCCCATTGAGAAAAAATGGGCTCAAGCAAAATCGCTTAGGAAAAAACTTCACTGCGATGACATCGATCTATTATTCAGTGAGCATCTGCATTATGCCATAATATAATCATCCAGCTATAGCACTCGGCGCAGGATTGTGCCAAAAACCGGTGCTTTCGCACCCTGGCGCTGGAGGTATGCCATTTCTTGTTTTTCCCGCTATATTTTATGAATGAGAATGGCATGAATAGGAAATATGCGGATGGAAAGCTTCATTTGTAAACCTTAAATGCCACCCTTTGGAGTGATTTTTTTGTTGTGGTATTTTGCTACAATCGTAGCACTTTACGTCAAACCAAGGGAGTTGTCATGTCTACGCTGAGTGTTAGGCTTGATCAAGAACTCGTAGAAAAAGCGACCATCATGGCCAAGGCTTTTCATCGCACTCCGCCCAAGCAAATTGAGCATTGGGCCAAAATTGGCGAGATGATGGAAGACAATCCAGACTTGCCTTACGAGTTTGTTAAGCAGGCTATTATTGCTAAAGCTGAGCGGGATGCCGGTAAGTTGGAGCCTTACGAGTTTGGTTAAAGTTAAATCAGTTCTTCAAGCCGCCAGTTTCAAAAAGACTATCAAAGAATTAAAGCCTAATCAGAAGAAAGACCTTGATCATGCGGTCAAAGCCTTGTGTGATGACCTATTTTTGGGAATTCAGAAAAAGGTGACTTGGCATTTTTGCGTGTTTATAAGTTCAAAATGAACAAACAGCTTATGCTGCTCGGTTACAGTTTTGAGGATGGTGACCTTGTTTTGGGCTTACTGACCTTGGCAACGCATGAAAATTTTTATCGAGATTTAAAGCGTTAGAATTCAAAGTATGGGGGTAAAAATGGGGGTGTTTTTAAAACCCTAATCAATTAAAATATATTAAAATCAATAAATTACAGGTTCTTTTCAAATATTCTCATTCACTGGGTGTTGCTGGTTGTGCTACAAGTTTTACCCCCAAAGCGCCACATACTCTCTGTATGGTGCAAACCTTGGTTGTGATGACGGCCGTAGGGCTTTGTACAAGGCTTCACGAGCTAATCCACTGTCCTGGGCGATGTTGTCCATTCCTTTGGCCTTTGCAATTATATCTGGAAAATTATAATATGGCTGAAAAGCCAAGAAATGGCATACATCCGGCGCCATGGTAAGAAAGAACCGCAAAACCTATGCCATATTACATTTTTCCAGCTATATTTTCCACGTTGCACGGGGTGCTGGGACTCACAATCAATCTTGTGGGTATGCAGCGAGCCCTTGGCAGAGGCAATACCATGCATGCGGAACAGGATGCCCGCGGATTAGTTCAACTCTTCCTCGGGTGGAGGGGTTGGCAGGGCAATAATGTCAATGCCTTCTTCTAGCAATTCTTCAAACTCCTCAGGGCTGGCTGTGCCGCGAATCGCCCGAATGGGTGCTTCTTCGTAGTGAATTTTGCGGGCTTCTTCTGCAAAAGCATTGCCCACGTCTTCGGAATGCTTGAAAACAGCCTGAATGGCTTGGCGGGCCAGTACAAAAGCGGTGGCTACATCAATGGTTTGCGGGGCAGTAAAGGCATTTTTTGGTGCGTCTTGTGGTGGCTTTTCTTGGGCATGGTCGCCTGTTTCGCCAATCTGGGTGCCTGCGGTGTTAGTTGGTAAAGAGGAGGACGCTGCGTGTGCCGGTGGCAGTTTTTGGCGCAGGTTCACACGGTGCGCAAGTTTGCGAACCCCTGGTGTGCCGCACTGGGGGCAAGTCAGCAATTTGCTGTCTCTTTGGTTGTTAAAATCTTGTCTGGATTGAAACCAGCCTTCAAAACGGTGGGCAAACTCGCATTCGAGGTCGTAAATAATAATGGGCACTGCAATTCCAGATTGATGTCAAAGGGGTGCTGCATTTTACAACGAATTGGCACTTGCCTTTGAAGCGGGCGGCGTTCTCTATTATGCTTGAAGCCTTTGTTGGGTTGCTTTTCAAAAAGGGGCACCAAAAATGAACGAACATCGGCGTTCGGTGCTAAAAGCCGGGGCACAGTGTGCGGTTTTGGGCTTGGCCTGGAGTGCGGGGCTTTTCCGGGCGGGCTCTGTATTTGCCGCCCAAGGCTGGAATGCTGCAGCTTTTAAGGCACGCACCCTGGAAGAGGTGCTTGCCGCCCTGGGCGAAAATGCCCCCGTGGAAAGCAGGTTGATTCAGCTGGATGCACCTGATATTGCCGAAGACGGTTCTAAGGTGTCTGTGAGCGTGAGCAGCCAACTGCCCGGCACTACCGAATTGGCCTTGTTGGTGCCGCACAATCCGGCTGTGCTGGCAGCCTTGTTTGTGTTTGGGCAGGGCACCTTGCCGCAAATCAGTACCCGCATAAAATTGCGCGAAACCAGCCTCGTGTATGCTTTGGTTAAAGCCAATGAAGGTCTGTATTTTGCCCGCAAAGAGGTGAGGGTTACGCTGGGCGGCTGTTTTGGATAACTGGTATTCAGTAAGCAGTATTCACTTAGGAAACTGAATGGGAAAACCCAGCAAAATTCGCGCCAGGGCAGAGGGCGGCAAGGTGGAAGTGAAGGCTTTGCTGGCGCACGACATGGAAACCGGGCGGCGCAAAAACGCCAACGGTGAAACAGTTCCTGCGTGGTTTATTCAGGAGGTTCAGGTGCGGCACAACGGCGAAATGGTGTTGCACGCTTACTGGGGTACGGCAGTGGCTAAAAATCCATTTCTTGCCTTTTCCTTTGAAGGCGGCAAGGTGGGCGATGCCCTCGAAATTACCTGGCACGACAACCTTGGCGATTCGCGCACCGACAGTACGCAAGTGGTCTGAGTCACGGTGCCCGTGGGCCGGGCTTACTCCCGTTCTGTTTCTACCGGGTTGGCCCCTTGAGCGGCTTTTCTCGCCTTGCTGGCATCTATCGACACTTTGATTCGGTCTAGCAAGGCCTTGCCAGGGCTGCGTCTGGAAATCGTACTGGCCAAGGCAAATCCTTCCTTGTCCATACCTGCTGCAAAGCACTGTTCCAACAGGCTGGTTTGCGCATCGGTTTCCAGTTTGGCAATCAGGTCTGTTTGATTGTCAAACACCTGTGCCAGTTTGTCGCGCGCCTTGTCTACCCGGTTGTCGGCGATTTCACGCTGGATTCCCATAATCGCACGTGCGAAATCCAGATCGGCAGAATTCACGACCTTTTTCATTCGGGAGGTCAGTTTGTCGGCGTCTTCGTGGCGGCCTTCCTTGGTGTAAATTTTCGCCAGTTGCAGATAGTCGTGCATTTGTCCCAAAGACGAGGAACGCGATCGGTCTATCACTTTGTTCAAGTAGGTTTTGGCGCGGGTGTCGTCTCCGACGCGCACAGCCAGGTCGGCCAGCTTTCGCAGCCGTGTAACAGACCCCACCCCATTGGCCCCCAAACGCTCCAGCACCAGCAAGGCTTCATCGGGTTTGTTTTGTTCCCACAGCACATCGGAATACAAATCGGTGGCTGCCATGTACTGGGGGTGTTCATGCACCACTC
>JAAURO010000046.1 GCA_012032215.1 Limnobacter sp. | reverse complement strand
TAACCTTCTGGAAACATGTTTTGATCGGGAATGCGCTGCCTTGCAGATTGAACCACCGCTTGAACCCTCCTCGCACCCCACAGATGAATGGATGGTAGAGCGTTTTAATGGCCGCATCAGTGAGGTGGTAGCTCAAACCCGCTTTGACACTGCCAAGCGCTGGAAACTACGTTCACCGACTATGGGCTGGTTTACAATCAGCACATTCCTCAAAAGGCGTTGTGGGGGGGTGTTTCACCGGTTCAGGCGATGAAGAACTGGCAGGAGGAAAAACCAGAGTTGTTTAAAAAGAAGGTTTATAAACAGGCGGGGCTTGACACGTAAGTTCGGGCGATATTCTTGGCCTTTGCATCGCAGCCCAGTCTCTCTCCGTCTCCCCGTTTCGAGGTAAGCTAGGCAGGCAAAGAGGGAGTGAAAAACCATGCAGGAAACTTTTAAAACCAATCGCGATGAAACCCGCAAAAAAGCCCACCAACATGGCCTGTACAACCCGCAGTACGAGCACGACTCCTGCGGCGTGGGTTTTGTGGCGCACATCAAGGGCGAAAAAAGCCACCGCATTGTTACCAGTGGCCTGAAAATCCTGGAAAACCTCGACCATCGGGGGGCGGTGGGTGCCGACCCGCTGATGGGCGATGGCGCAGGCATACTTATTCAAATTCCGGATTTGCTGTACCGCGAAGAAATGGCCAGGCAGGGCGTTGCTTTGCCGCCTGCGGGCGAGTATGGCGTAGGCATGGTGTTTTTGCCCAAGGAAACTGCTTCACGCATAGCTTGCGAGCAGGAAATGGAACGCGCAGTGCGTGCCGAAGGGCAGGTGCTGCTGGGGTGGCGTGATGTGCCCGTGAACGCCAGTATGCCCATGAGCCCACTGGTGCGCGCCAAAGAGCCGATAATCCGGCAGGTGTTTGTGGGCCGTGGGCGCGATGTCATGGTAACCGATGCTTTGGAACGCAAACTGTATGTGATTCGCAAGCGTGCTGTGCATGCCATTAAAGCGCTCGATTTGGCGCACGGCACCGAGTATTTTTCCCCTTCCATGAGTGCGCGCACGGTTGTTTACAAGGGTTTGTTGCTGGCCAATCAGGTGGGCGAGTATTTTTCTGATTTGCAGGATCCACGTTGCCATTCGGCGCTGGTTTTGGTGCACCAGCGTTTTTCCACCAACACGTTTCCGGAGTGGCCGCTGGCGCACCCTTACCGCATGCTGGCCCACAACGGCGAAATAAATACCGTGCGGGGTAATTTCAACTGGATGCGTGCGCGCGAGGGTGTGATGCAATCGGCTGTGTTGGGCGATGATTTGCGCAAGCTGTATCCGCTGATTTTTGATGGCCAATCCGACACGGCCTGCTTCGACAACTGCCTGGAGTTGCTGGTTATGGCCGGTTACCCAATTGCCCATGCCATGATGATGATGATTCCAGAGGCCTGGGAACAGCACACCCTGATGGACGAACACCGGCGCGCTTTTTACGAATACCACGCTGCCATGATGGAGCCGTGGGACGGCCCTGCCGCCATGGTATTTACCGATGGCAAGCAAATTGGTGCCACCCTGGACCGCAATGGTTTGCGTCCGGCGCGCTATCTGGTGACCGAAGACGATTGGGTGGTCATGGCTTCTGAATCGGGCACTCTGAATATTCCAGAGAGCCAGATTGTAAAAAAATGGCGCTTACAGCCCGGCAAGATGTTTCTCATCGATACGGAAGCGGGCCGCATTATCGATGACGATGAACTGAAAAACCAGCTTGCGCGTGCAAAGCCTTACAAGCAATGGCTGGATACGATTCGCATTCGGCTCGATAAAATTGAAGGCGAGGCCGACCCCATTCAATACACGGAGGAGTTGCTGGATCGCCAGCAGGCCTTTGGCTACACCCAGGAAGACTTGCGTGTGCTGATGGCTCCTATGCTGGAAACAGGGCAAGAGGCCACAGGTTCCATGGGCAACGACAGCCCGCTGGCGGTTTTGTCAGACAAAACAAGCCTTTGTACCACTACTTCAAGCAGTTGTTTGCGCAGGTTACCAATCCGCCCATCGACCCGATTCGCGAAAGCCTGGTCATGAGTTTAAACAGTTTCATTGGCCCCAAACCCAATTTGCTGGACTTGAACAACATCAATCCGCCCATGCGGCTGGAGGTGTCGCAACCGGTGTTAACGGCGCAAAACATGGGCAAGATTCGTCGCATTGATGCCCTTACTCTGGGTAAGTTCATCAGCCACGAAATCAATATCTGCTACCCCGTGGCGTGGGGCAAGGAGGGCGTAGAAGCTCGGCTGGCAAGCCTGTGCGCCCAAGCGCGCGATGCGGTTAAAAATGGGTCGAATATCCTGATTATTTCAGACCGGGCCATGGACCGTGAGCATGTGGCCATACCTGCCTTGCTGGCGCTTTCTGCCATTCATCAGCACCTGGTGGCAGAGGGTTTGCGCACCTCGGTAGGGTTGGTGGTGGAAACCGGCTCTGCCCGCGAAGTGCACCATTTTGCCGTGCTGGCTGGTTATGGTGCCGAAGCGGTGCATCCTTATTTAGCCATGGAAACCATTGCCAGAATGGCGCTTGGCGGGTCACATGGCTTGTCGGCAGAGCAGGTCATCGCCAATTACATCCAGGCAATCGGCAAGGGCCTGAACAAGGTGATGTCCAAAATGGGCATTTCCACGTACATGAGTTACACCGGTGCGCAGATTTTTGAAGCAGTGGGTTTAAGCGCTGCCTTGGTGGACAAATACTTCACCGGCACTTCTACCAAGGTGGAAGGGTTGGGCATTTTTGAGGTGGCCGGCAAGAAGGCGAGTTCGGGTGGCATCAGGAAGCCTTTGGCCGCAATCCACTTCTGGAGCAGGCACTGGAAACCGGTGGCGAATATGCCTGGCGTGTGCGTGGCGAAGACCACCTGTGGTCGCCAGATGCCATTGCCAGGCTGCAACATGCCACGCGCTCTAACGCCTACAGCACTTACAAAGAGTACGCGCAGCTGATTAATGATCAAAGCCAGCGCCACATGACTTTGCGCGGGTTGCTTGAATTCCGTTCTGATTCCAGCAAGGCCATACCGCTGGAAGAAGTAGAGCCGGCGGAAGAAATTGTGAAACGCTTTGTCACCGGGGCGATGTCATTGGGTTCTATTTCAACCGAGGCGCACACCACGCTGGCGATTGCCATGAACCGCATTGGTGGTAAATCCAACACGGGTGAAGGCGGTGAAGACCCCAAGCGCTACCGCGAGGAACTCAAGCTGGGTCTGGGCAAAGAGCCGGGCAAGGGGATTGTAAAAGAGGGGCAAACCATGGCCTCTGTGCTGGGCGAGCAGCGCATAATGGCCGACATTCCTTTGCGGGCAGGCGACAGTCTGCGTTCTAAAATCAAGCAGGTGGCTTCGGGCAGGTTTGGAGTAACTGCCGAGTATTTAAGTTCTGCCGATCAAATTCAAATCAAAATGGCGCAGGGTGCCAAACCTGGCGAGGGCGGGCAATTGCCGGGTGGCAAGGTATCGGAATACATTGGTCAGCTTCGTTACTCGGTGCCGGGCGTGGGGCTTATTTCGCCACCGCCCCACCACGATATTTATTCCATTGAAGACTTGGCGCAGCTTATTCACGATCTGAAAAATGTCAATCCGCAGGCCTCGATTTCGGTGAAGCTGGTTTCTTTGGTTGGGGTGGGCACCATTGCAGCCGGGGTTTCCAAGGCCAAGGCTGACCACGTGGTGATTGCCGGGCACGATGGGGGTACGGGCGCCTCGCCGCTGTCTTCCATTAAGCACGCAGGTACACCCTGGGAACTGGGGCTGGCAGAAACGCAGCAAACACTGATGCTCAATGGCCTGCGCGGGCGCATACGGGTGCAGGTGGATGGGCAAATGAAAACAGGCCGCGATGTGGTGATAGGCGCCATACTGGGAGCCGATGAGTTCGGTTTTGCCACAGCACCTTTGGTGGCCGAAGGCTGCATCATGATGCGCAAGTGCCACCTGAACACCTGCCCGGTGGGTGTGGCCACGCAAGATCCCGAGTTGCGCAAAAATTTCAGGGCAAGCCCGAGCACGTGGTGAACTACTTCTTTTTGTGGCCAACGAAGTGCGGGAAATAATGGCCCAGTTGGGTGTGCGCACATTGCAACACCTGATTGGCCAAACCCGCTACCTGAACCTGAAACCTGGCATTGGGCACTGGAAGGCCAAGGGGCTGGATTTCAGCCGGCTGCTCTGGATGCCCGAAGGCCTGCCCGAGCCTGCGTTCCACAGCCATGCCCAAGAGCACGGCCTGGAAAAGGCGCTGGATCAACAACTGATTGCACAGGCAAACACGGCGCTGGAAACCACCGAGCGCGTCAGTTTTATGGCACCCATTCGCAACGTAAACCGCACGGTGGGCGCCATGTTGTCTGGCGAGGTGGTCACGCGTTATGGCGAGCAAGGTTTACCCGAAGACACCATTCACATTCAGCTTACCGGCACGGCAGGGCAATCGTTTGCGGCGTTTTTGGCACATGGCATTACGCTGGATTTAGTGGGCCAGGGCAACGATTATGTGGGTAAGGGGTTGTCTGGCGGGCGCATTGTAGTGCGGCCAACCCACGATTTTCGCGGTCCTGCTGAAGAAAACATGATTGTAGGCAACACAGTGTTGTATGGCGCTACCAGTGGCGAAGCTTATTTCAGCGGCGTGGCAGGCGAGCGATTTGCCGTGCGCAACTCGGGCGCCTTGGCTGTGGTCGAGGGCACTGGCGACCACGGCTGCGAATACATGACGGGCGGCACGGTGGTCGTGCTGGGGCAAACGGGCCGCAACTTTGCCGCAGGCATGAGTGGTGGCATTGCGTATGTGTACGATGTGGATGGCTTGTTTTAAAAAAACGCTGCAATCTGGCGCAAGTCGAATTGCACGCTGTGCAAACCCAGGCCGAGCAGGAAACGGAAAATCAGAAAGAAAGCTGGCACAGTCTGGCGCGCGGCACCCCACCGCAAACAGATGAAACCATGATTAAACGCCTGATCGAGCGCCATGCCCGTCTTTACTGGCAGCGCGCGTGCGCAAAGCATTCTGGAAAACTGGGCAACCGAGCACAAAAAATTTGTGAAAGTGTTTCCCACCGAGTACCAGCGTGCGCTCAAGGAATTGCATTTGGCGCAGGCGGAAAAAACCCGCGCGGCTGCCTAACCTCACACGATTGACAAGGAATCACGCATGGGAAAAATAACCGGCTTTATGGAATACCAGCGCCTGCAAGAGGCCGCAGAGGCTCCACAAAAACGCATCAAGCACCACAAGGAATTTGTGCAGGCCCTGCCCGATGAACAGGCAAAAATACAAAGCGCGCGGTGCATGGATTGTGGCATCCCTTTTTGCAGCAACGGTTGCCCCGTGAACAACATCATCCCCGACTTCAACGACCTGGTGTACAAACAGGATTGGAAAAGCGCTTTACAGGTTTTGCATTCCACCAACAACTTCCCAGAGTTTACGGGCCGCATTTGCCCGGCTCCTTGCGAAGCGGCTTGCACGCTCACGATTAACGAAGACCCGGTAGGTATTAAAAGCATCGAGCACGCAATTATCGACAAGGGCTGGGAAATGGGCTGGGTGGTGCCGCAGCCTCCTGCCCAAAAAACCGGTAAAACCGTGGCGGTGGTGGGGTCGGGCCCTGCCGGGCTGGCCGCTGCCCAGCAACTTGCACGCGCGGGGCATGAAGTGACCGTGTTCGAGAAAAACGACCGCATTGGCGGTTTATTGCGCTATGGCATTCCCGATTTCAAAATGGAAAAACACCACATAGACAGACGTGTGGCGCAAATGCAGGGAGAGGGCGTGCGCTTTAAAACGGGCGTGTTCGTGGGCGAAAGCCTGCCCGAGCAGGGCATTGCCAATTTGGCGATCACCACCGTGATGCCCCAAACCTTGTTGCAAGAATTCGATGCAGTGCTGCTGGCGGGCGGCGCTGAGGTGCCTCGCGATTTACCCGTACCTGGCCGCCATTTACAAGGCGTGCACTACGCCATGGAGTTTTTGCCGCTGCAAAACCGCGTCAATGCCGGTGACACCCTGAAAGCGCAAATTCTGGCTACCCAAAAAAATGTGCTGGTAATTGGCGGCGGCGATACAGGCTCAGATTGTGTGGGCACCTCTAACCGCCAGGGTGCGCGGCAAGTGGTACAAATTGAGCTGATGTCCCAACCGCCCGAACACGAAAACACCCCCTTGGTGTGGCCTTATTGGCCGCTGAAATTGCGTACCTCGTCTTCTCATGAAGAAGGGGTGGGGCGTGATTGGGCGGTAAGTACCAAGGCCTTTGTGGACGATGGCAAGGGCCGGGTAAAGGCTGTGCAATGCGCGCGCATTGAATGGGTAAAAACCCGGAGTCCGGTCAGATGATCATGCAGGAAATGCCCGAATCCGGGTTCGAGATTTCCGCCGATCTGGTGTTGTTGGCCATGGGCTTTACTAACCCGGCAGCCAGTGTGCTTGGTGCATTTGGTGCTGAACACGATGCCCGTGGCAACGCCAAAGCCACCACCGAGGGTGCACAGGCCTACCGTACCAATGTGCCTGGTTTGTATGCCGCAGGCGATATGCGTCGTGGGCAATCACTGGTGGTGTGGGCCATACGCGAGGGACGGCAGGCCGCACGCGCGGTAGATGCGTTTTTAATGGGCGTCAGCAATTTACCGCGTTAGTGGCCTTGGAAGTAGCCCATCGTAGTGACACCTTTTTTCTTGCAAAAAACCTGGAAATTCTTGTTTTTTTGTAATACTCTAGGGGCGTGGCATACAAAAACCAACTTTGGAGTTGTAAAAAGGAGTATTTTGATGACCAGGAAAACCAGATTGACCCTACTCTGTGCGCTGACTGCAAGCCTGACTTGCGGCACGGCCGCGCTGGCCGCACAACCTGCTTTGACGACCACTGGCATGCAGCCAGCTACTCAGATAAACTGGATGACCGATGCCCAGTTGGCCAATACAGCAGCAGCGGCGGAGTTAATAGTATCGCCGGCAACAGTAGCTGATATTGCGGTAAGGCTTCGGGCAGCCCAGTTAAAACTGCAATGCCGGGGGGCCAAAAGACCACGAGATTGCTAGGTTTTTGCCAAATACCGGCCGGTGTGGCTGGCCGGGTTGTTGGCGAGATCTTCCGGTGTTCCCTGTGCAATCAGTTGGCCGCCGCCAGCACCACCTTCTGGCCCCATGTCCAATACCCAGTCAGCACATTTAATCACATCCAGATTGTGTTCAATCACCACCACGGTGTTGCCTGCCTCAACCAGCGGATTCAGCACTTTAAGCAGCATGTCGATGTCGTGAAAGTGCAGGCCGGTAGTGGGTTCGTCCAGAATGTACAGGGTTTTGCCCGTGCCCCGCTTGGAAAGTTCCAGCGAGAGTTTTACCCGCTGCGCTTCGCCGCCCGAAAGTGTGGTGGCCGCCTGCCCCAGGCGGATGTAGCTTAAGCCCACATCCATGAGCGTTTGCAGGCGTCGCGCCACATTGGGCACTGCGGTAAAAATACCCAATGCTTGCTCTACAGTGAGTTCAAGCACCTGGTCTATGCTCATGCCCCGGTACTTGATTTCGCGCGTTTCGCGGTTGTAGCGTTTGCCGTGGCACACATCGCAGGGCACGTACATGTCGGGCAGAAAGTGCATTTCCACCTTCATGACGCCATCGCCCTGGCAGGCCTCGCATCGTCCACCTTTCACGTTGAAAGAAAACCGCCCGGCATCGTAGCCCCGTTCGCGCGCGGCAGGCACTTGCGCAAACAGGTCGCGGATGGGGGTAAACAGCCCCGTGTAGGTAGCCGGGTTGCTGCGCGGGGTGCGGCCAATCGGGCTTTGATCCACGGCGATGACTTTGTCGAAATGCTCAAGCCCGGTTATGTCGCGGTGTGGCGCGCCTTCTGCGTGGGCGCGGTTCAGTTCGTGGGCGGCCTGGGCCAGCAAGGTGTCGTTTACCAATGTGGACTTGCCAGAACCAGAAACTCCGGTGACGCACACCAGCAAACCCACGGGAAAGCTGGCGGTCACTGATTTCAGGTTGTTGCCAGTGGCACCATGCACGGTGAGCAGGCGTTCGGGGTCGGGCTTGCGTGCCGCCGCCGGGCGTTTAATCTGCCGAACGCCGCTTAAATACTGGCCCGTGAGCGAGGCCGGATTGGCAAGAATTTCATCGGGGGTGCCCTGGGCTACAATCTGGCCACCGTGTTCGCCTGCGCCCGGGCCCATGTCTACCACGTAGTCTGCGGCACGAATGGCGTCTTCATCGTGTTCAACCACCAACACGCTGTTGCCCAGGTTTTTCAGGCGCTCCAGGGTTTGCAGCAACCTGTCGTTGTCGCGTTGATGCAGCCCGATGGAGGGTTCGTCCAGTACGTACATGACGCCCGTTAGGCCCGAGCCAATCTGGCTGGCCAAGCGTATGCGCTGGCTTTCGCCGCCAGACAGCGTGTCGGCCGAGCGCTCCAGACTGAGGTAACTCAGGCCCACATCGTTTAAAAACCGCAGGCGCGAAGCAATTTCTCCTACAATGCGTTCGGCTACCTGGCCACGAGCGCCAGGCAGGTGCAGTGTTTCAAAATAGGCGTGGGCGCGGTCTATGGTGAGCTGGCTGATGTCGTGGATGTTTTTTCCTGAGTGGCTTCGCTTAAGTACACATGCCGGGCGGCAGGTTTCAGGCGTGAACCCCCGCAGGCCTGGCAGGCGCGGCTGCCGGTGAGCCTGCCCAGTTCTTCACGCACGGCGTTGGACTCGGTTAGCAACAGACGGCGTTTGAGGTTGGGAATAATGCCCTCGAAAGCGTGTTTTTTGCTGGCAGGCGGGCCCTTGCTGCTGGCGTAGGTAAATTGAATGGATTCGCTGCCCGAGCCATACAACACCACGTTTTGAACGTCTTCGGGCAGGTCTGCCCAAGTGGTGTCCAGGTCGAACCCGTAGTGTTCGGCCAGGCTTTGCATCATCTGAAAATACAAGGCGTTGCGTTTGTCCCAGCCTGAAATGGCCCCTGCAGCCAATGAAATATCGGGGTGCGCTACCACACGGTGCGGGTCGAAAAAGGTTTCGTGGCCCAGGCCATCGCAGTTGGGGCAAGCGCCCGCCGGGTTGTTAAAGCTGAACAGTCGGGGTTCCAGTTCGGAAAGGCTGTAGTCGCACACGGGGCAGGCAAAGCGGCTGGAAAACCCGGTTTCAGCTTGTGTGCCCATATTCAGCGCAATTGCTTTGCTGTTGGCCAGGCGCAGTGCGGTTTCCAGGCTTTCGGCCAGGCGCTGGCGGCTTTCCTGGCGTACTTTCAAGCGGTCTACCACCACATCCAGGCTGTGCTTGTGGGTGCGGTTCAGGGGGGAAGTCCATCGAGTTCCAGCACTTGCGCGGGTGCTTGCCCGGTTTGCAGGCGCACGCGCACAAAGCCCTGCGCGCGCAGTCATTGAGCAAATCGATGTTGTCTCG
>JAAURO010000045.1 GCA_012032215.1 Limnobacter sp. | reverse complement strand
GAACCCAAGCACCATTGAAATCGTAGGCGCTGCCCTGTTTGGCATTGCCGTGCTGCACACATTTTCCACCAAGTACTTTGAAAAACTGGCCCACGCGCAGCCCAACCATGCCGGGCTTTGGCACTTACTGGGCGAAGTAGAAGCCGTGTTTTGGCTTTTGGGCCATGGTGCTGGTGGTTCTTCATGTTTTTTGCCGTGGGTAAAGACGAGGCCGTGGCCTACGTCGATTCCCGCAACTTTACCGAACCGCTGTTTGTGTTTGCCATCATGGTGGTGGCTGCCAGCAAACCCATTCTTACCCTGGCCGCCATGATAGTGCGTGGTTTGGCCCGCGTGGTGCCCATTAACACCCAGGTGGCTTGCTACTTTTTGCTGCTATCGGTAGTGCCCTTGCTGGGCTCGTTTATCACCGAACCTGCCGCCATGACACTCGCCGCCCTGTTGCTGGCAGATCGCTTTTATTCGCAAGGCTTAAGCAGCCGCCTGCAGTACGCCACGCTGGGCGTTCTGTTTGTCAACATTTCGATAGGCGGCACGCTTACCCCGTATGCTGCACCTCCGGTCCTCATGGTGGCTGCCAAGTGGGGTTTCGACATTCAATACATGCTGCTGAATTTCGGGTGGAAGGCCGCACTGGCCGTGTTTTTTAATGCCACAGTGCTTACCGTGCTGTTTGCCAAAGAAATTGCCAAAATCAAAAATCCAGAGGCCGACCAACCCGCAGAAAAAATGCCTTACTGGGTGATTGCCACGCATTTTGCTGTTTTTGGTGGGTGTGGTGGTGTTTGCCCACCACCCAGCCGTTTTTATGGCCATATTCCTGTTTTTCCTGGGTTATACCAGCGCTTACAATGAATACCAGGATCGCCTGATTCTTAAAGAAGGCCTGCTAGTTGCGTTTTTTCTGGCGGGTTTGGTAGTGCTTGGCGGCATGCAGGGTTGGTGGTTGCAAGATGTGCTAAAAGGCATGAGCACCACTGTGCTGTTTTATGGAGCAACCGCCTTGACCGCCATTACCGACAACGCCGCACTTACTTACCTGGGTTCTTTGGTAGAAGGTGTCAGCGAAGAGTTTAAATACGCCCTGGTGGCAGGTGCGGTTACCGGCGGCGGTTTAACGGTTATTGCCAATGCGCCGAACCCTGCTGGCTTTTCCATTCTGCGCAAACACTTTGAGGGCGAATCCATCAGCCCGATGGGGCTGCTGCTTGCCGCCTTGGCACCTACCGCAGTGGCCGTGGTAGCGTTTCAATTTCTGTAATGGTTTTCGCAAGGGGTTTGTTTGACACAAGAGCACCAGAACCTGCATGAAGCAGGCGCGTCTCCCAAAGACCTCGACGATGCCCAAAAAGCATTGGCCGAGGTCCAGGCCCTGTTGCGCAAGCAGCAAGTGGTTGAATCGATGGTGCACAATCAGCAAAACAACCTCAACCCCGATCGCCAAAGCCTGGTGGAAGAGCTGGTGCACCGCCAGCACCTCAGCGAGCTTGCCCAAAAGGTAGATCAGCTTCACCCCGCCGATATGGCGTATGTGCTGGAAAGCCTGCCGCTGGACGAGCGGCTGGTGGTCTGGGACATGGTGCGATCTGATCGCGATGGCGACATTTTGCTGGAAGTCTCGGATTCAGTGCGCGAAACACTGATCCGCTCCATGGACAGCGAAGAACTCTTCGCCGCCACCGAATCACTCGATGCCGATGAAATAGCCGAACTGGCACCCGATTTGCCCCAAGATGTGGTGGACAAGCTGGCATCCAGCCTGCCACAGCAAGAACGTGAGCAATTGCGCACAGCCATGTCGTACCCCGAAGACAGCGTGGGTGCACACATGGACTTCGACATCATTTCCATTCGCGACGATGTAACCCTGGAAGTGGTGCTGCGCTACCTGCGGCAGTTTGAGGAACTGCCCGAGCAAACCGATCAGATATTCGTGATTGACCGAAGCGAAACCTTTCAGGGCAGCCTTCCCTTGGACAGGCTTTTAATCAACGAACCCGAGGCCCTGGTGTCTGAGGTAATGAGCCGCGACGTGCTGAAACTCGAAGCACTCGACGACATGTACGAAGCTGCTCAGGCTTTCGAACGCTACGACCTGGTGTCGGCTCCGGTGCTGGACCATTCAGGCAAGCTGATTGGCCGCATTACTGTAGATGAAGCACTGGATGTTATTCGCGAAGAAACCGAATCCGAGATTTTTTCCACAGCGGGTCTGCGCGAAGAAGAAGACCTGTTTGCCTCGGTGTGGGAATCTGCCAAAAACCGCTGGCTGTGGTTGGCCTTGAATTTGTGTACCGCCTTTTTTGCAAGCCGTGTCATTGGCACCTTTGAAGGCACCATTGCCAAGGTGGTGGCGCTGGCCACGCTTATGCCCATTGTGGCGGGCATAGCCGGCAACTCCGGCAACCAGACCATGACTCTCATGATTCGCTCGTTGGCCCTGGGGCAGGTTACCAGCAGCAATTTGCGCTTGCTGCTTAAAAAGAACTCTCGATTGCCGGAGTAAACGGCCTGATGTGGGGCGGTGTCGCCGGGTTTGTGGCCTACTGGATTTACCACGGCTCAGACAACGCACTGGCCCTGGGTCTTCTTATGACCGCAGCCATAGTGCTGAATTTGCTCATAGGTTCCTTAATTGGTGTACTGGTGCCGCTGGTGCTTGAAAAAGCCGGGCGCGATCCTGCAATGGGTTCTTCGGTGCTGCTCACGTTTACCACCGACAGCATGGGCTTTTTTATCTTTTTGGGATTGGCCACTCTGTTTTTTGCGTAACTTGTGCGCAAACCCGGTTCGTTAGCGCCATAGCGCTGTGGGGTGTGGCTCCCGGCTAAGGCGCCACCCGAGCCCCCGAAGGCTTTCCAACAAAAAGAGGATTAAAAATATGGCGAGGCCCAGAAAGGCCTGGCAACTCGTCTTCATTGTTTTCCGGCAAAGCCACAGGCTTCTGTGCTGTGCCTGCCACCACGGAAGACTTTCTTGACTCTGAATCAACTTGCAACGTTCTGATGTCTTGCTCTGTTTGAACAGAGGCAGGGTTTTGGGAAGCCTCACCTCGTCCTTGGTTCGCTGTTCGTGCCTGCGTTTTTTCCAGGAAGCGCTTTGGCCAGTCATCCTCCATTCCTCGTACATGCTTTAACTTCAACTTGCCCATGCAATACCCTTGAGCAACAAGATCAATGCTGTGTGCTACCGTATTCACCACAGCGTACAGAAAACCTTGCCCCACAAAAAAAATCGAATACATGCCCAATTTTGCAAAGGAAGTTGGCATAAGCTTCGAAAGGCCACTACTTGCGCAAAACAAAGCCGCACCAAATACTGTAATTCCAATGGCATGCCCAGCCCAGCGGCTCATAAGCCAGGAACCAGATCGCATACGCACACTCTCGTACCCTTTTCTGAACAAGTGCCCCACACAACGCCCCAAATTGGTATTGGCAGAGAGAATCAACGGTTTAAAGTTGTGAAGACGTTTTGAAAGCTTCAACATGCTGCCAGCTACAGCGCCGTAGCAGTCTGGATTGGCGTGCATGAATTCCGCATCAAAGCGGTTTTCCATAAAACGTGCAGGATCCAGCTTTTTTTGCAGTTTTTCAGCCTGTCTTTCATCAGACTCCCTAATCAGGGTTTCAGAAGCTACCTTGTGCTTCTGGTTCTTTTCTTTGAATAGTGTTTCGGCAGTTTCATTACCGAGTTTACGTGCTCCCCAAGCCCTGACCTTATTCCACTTTCCTTGGCATTTGTGCCTTGAGGCAATAGGGTGCGACATAAATTCCTGAAAAGTCTGACGGAAAGTTCTGTCTTTTTTGTGCAAGGCCCTCAGTGCTGCCTTGTCAGTAATTTTAGCTCTTTCAACTCTTGGGTGATTCACAAGATTAAATACACCCATCATCCAGTTTTTTCGGAAAAAATTTCCTGCTTTTCTTTTATAAGTCCGCCTTTTTCATCGAAACAAAGAAAAGCAGACAGATTTGTATAAAAATCTTTTCGGTCTTGGATGCGAACAGCGATTCAAGAAAGCGGGTTCCTTCACGTGCATAAAAATCACGATGTGCTTTATTAGAAAAAAACTTCATATTTGAATTTTTTCTCCAGCGCACTATTTATGAATTTTTTTGCATTTTGATTGTCATCTGAAGAAGAAAAAACATCAAAGGCATCCGAAACTATTTCATAACTTTTGTCCAGTATTTCTTGCTGATGGGCTGAACATACATCAGCCTTTGAGTTTTTTACAAGAAATGCAGCACCACTGAGTGCAGTCCCGGAAGAATAGCTTGCCAGAGAATGCACAAACCATCCAAAAGGTATGAATGCATTTTTTATTGAAGAGGAAACCATTCCATTAACAGAAATAAGTCCGCCGACACTAAAAGAAATACCAGAGCTTGTACCTATTTTCTTGTTGAGTGAGCTTGTTTCCTGCTTTGAAGCATTAAACCAGGCGCTAAAAATATTCATCCAGATGGTATTTACGCTGCACGCGTGATCACCCGGGCCACATGTTTTTTTGCCAAGTCTTTGCAATCTAACTGCCAGTTTATTTCTTCCGCTTGTGCTTTCGCTGGCTTTAAACAGTGCAAAATGGGAATCCATGCGATCTGCTGAATGGGCAGCGATACGCATTTGTTCATCGGCAAATACCTGGGCAATATCGAGAGTTGGCTTGCCGGATCCAGCAGAGGGGGAGTCACTTCCCGACTGAGTATGTGCCAGCCTGCGAAACGTTGATAAAAGCAAAGTGCACAGTTCATTTTCATTGTCGGTGCGTGCACGCGCATGCAGATTCTCGTTTTCTGTAGCACCTTTTGCCAAGCGCACAAAGTGCTGCATTTTGCTTATGGGTCGGTAGGCCCCTTGTTCATCAGCAACCATGCCAGCCTTTCTGGCAATGTGGGGAAAGCTGGCCGATAGAATGTCACCCATTCCTATTGGGTCACCTTGGTGAATACCACCTATACCAGCCATACAAACTTCCCCTTACTACAAAGAAACCCGGCTCGGTTTTAAGCATGGGTTTCCACCTGCTGGGTAACAGGCATTTAAAAACAATTACTTATTTTGTAACTATTTTTCAGGTAAAGCAATTAATTGTTTGCCCTTACCTCGATATAGCGAGAAAAATGTAATATGCCATAGGTTTTGCGGTTCTTTCTTGCCCTGGCGCTCCAGTTCAGGTCAGGCAGGGCTTTTATCTGGTATCTTTCTTCTTGAATCAGTGGGTTGTAGTGGGTTTTCCCATGTGGCACCTTGTAGCTTGTTTGAAGAGCTTGTCAGCATACGACTTTCTTTTTACACAATCTGTGTCGCTTGGGAATCTAGGGAACCTCTGATAAACTCGCCGTGGCGCAGTTTCAGGCAGTGCTCAGCACCATTGAATTAACCCCCCCAATTCAGTAAACAGCCCACTCCAATAAACACCCACCCAGTAATCAGCGAACAAGCCATGGCCCTAGAAAGCGCCCTATCCCGCGCAGCCCGAGTAGCAGCCACCCATGCAAGCAAAAAGAAAGAGCCACCACAGCCCGGCCCAGCACAAGCCACGGTAGACCACCAGATCAAACACAAAAGCTTTTTCGCAGCGCTTGCAGGCGCAGTGGCAGGAGCCCTGGTTGCAGCCGCCGCAATGGCAGTGGCAGCAGTGGCAGTAGGCGCCTTAGTAGCCGCCACCATAGGCACAGGCGGCACCGCCCTCGCAGTTGTGGCCGTGGGCGCCGCAAAAATTGCCGCAGGAGCGGGGCTGGTGTATGCCCTAGGAGACATGATCACCAAAGTCAACTCAGGTGTAGCCAACTTCGTTGACACCATCGGCCCCCTGCACGGCCCGATTAACAGCGGCTCCCCTGATGTCTTCGTGGAAAGCAAAAAAGCAGCAAGAGCCATTCTAGACACCGTAGCCTGCACCAAACACAGCAAACCCCCGCACATCGCCCAAGGCAGCGAAACCGTATTCATCAACGGCCACCCCGCCGCACGCATAGGCGACAAAACAGAATGCGGAGCCGTCATCAAAGAAGGCGCACAAACCGTGTTTGTGGGTTCCGGCCAAGGCACCCACCTAGACATCGCCGAAGAATTCAGCTTCTGGGAAAAAGCCTTACTCGTAGCCGTAGAATTTCTTGTACCCCCCACACGAGGTGGGCTAACCGGCCTAGCCAAACTCATACGCAACCCCAGCGCCGCCTGGAAAGGCGCCAAAGCAGGGACAGCCGCCCTGGGGCAAAAACTTACCCAAGACCACCGCTGTTTTAAATCAGCCAGAGGCTTTCGAGAAACCCTGAAAAAACTCTGGAAAGGCGACCCCATCAACGTAGTCACCGGAGAAATTTTCGAACAACGCACCGACCTACAACTAGGCCAAACCCTAGCACTGACCTTTGAGCGCACCTACCAAAGCCAACTCAACCAAACCGCTCAAAAAAACCACAATGGCTTTGCCCAACACCCAAGCGCCCTAGGCACAGGCTGGCAAGACAACTGGCATGAAAACCTCTACCTCCACCCCAACGGCCAAGACATCACCTACCACAACAGCGCAGGCAACCAAACCTGCTTTGAACTGCCTGAGAACTACACCCGAAGCAGCAACGCCTTTGAGCCACACTATCAGCTGATTAAAAACCCTGAGCAAGCTGGCCACTACCAACTGCACGACACACGCAGCCACATCACCAAACACTTCCAAGTGTTCAGCGCCAAACAAACGGCAGAGCAACACCAAGCACCCGGCCAAAAAAACGCAGCACATCAAACCCAAATTGCAGGGCAAACCGCCCATCTCACAGCCATTAGCGACGCCTCCAACAACCGCATAGACTTTACCCGCAACCCCCAAGGCCACCTGCAAAGCATCCACCACAGCGACGGCATCGACCTAAAAATCCACACCAACGCACAAGGGCAAATACAAGAAATACACCGCCACAGGGCAAGCGAGCAACCCGCAGACCAACACAACAACGAATTACCCGCTCGACAACCCCACACCGAACTGCTTGCCCGCTACCAACAACAAAACGGCAGCCTAGTATCAGCCTGGAGCAAAACCGGCTACGCCCTTACCTACCAATACGACCAACACCAACGCCTGATCGAATGGAGCGACGGCGCCCACACCCGCGTGTGGTACCAATACGACGAACAAAACCGCGTCATAGAAAGCGGCAGCCAAAGCGGCCACTACCGCGTGTCATTTCACTACAAACCCGAAGAACAGCACACCCTCGTCACCGACCAACGCGGCACCCACCGTTACGACCACGACCACCAACAACGGGTCACCTGCCACACCGACCCACTGGGCCACACCCACCACACCGAATACGACCAACTCGACCACATCACCGCCGAAACAGACCCCAACGGCCACCGCACCGAATACCGCTACCACCCCCAAAGCGGCCGACTGACCCAAATCACCAACCCGCTTGGCCACCAAACACGCCTGCAATGGAACAGCCAAACCGGGCAACTCAGCCAACTGACCAACCCCTTGGGCCACAGCTGGCACTACCACCACAACGCCCAGGGAGCGCTGATTCAAATCACCGACCCACTGGGCCAGCAAACCCGCCTGCACTACAACCGCAAAGGCCAACTGGACGCAATCACCCAGCCCGACGGCAGCCAACACCAATACCATTACAACACCCACAACCAACTGCTCAAAAGCATCGACCCCCTAGGCGGCCAAACCGACTACCACTACAACACCAGCGGCCAACTGGCGCAAATCAGCAATGCCCTAAAACAGCTTAGCCAACTGCACTACGACGAACGGGGCAGGCTGGCCAAACTGATCGACCAAGGCCAACAAGAACAAAACCCAAGCATCCAAACCACAGCACAGAGCCACAAAGCGAATTTACTCAAAACAGCAAGCGTTTCAAGCCATTCTCGACCCACCGCCCACCAATGGATAGAACACCACTTCAACTACGACAGCGAACACAACCTCACCGTTCACAAAGACGCCCTGGGCCACCGCCAACACGCCAGCTTCGGCGCCTTTGACCTACAAGAAAGCCACACCACCGCAACAGGCCAACGCTACCGCTTCGACTACGAAGCCACCGACCTGCAACTCAAAAGCGTCACCCACCCCAACGGGCAACAATGGCGCTACACCTACGATGCAACAGGCCGCCTGACAGAAGAAAGCGACTTCGCCCAACGTCGCACCCAATACCAGTACGACCCAATGGGCAGACGGATTGCCAGCATGCTGCACCCCAGCGCCTGGGAAAAAACCGCGCATCAAACCGCGCATCAAACCGCGCATCAAACCGCCCAGCAAACCGCCCAGCAAACCGCGCAGCAAATCAACCACACAGAATCCAGCAACGCAGAATCCAACAACCCCAACAACAAGCAAGCAGGCCACACCCTACCGAGAATAACCCGCTACCAGTACAACGCCAACGGCGACCTGGTAAGCCTCACCCTACCCAACAACGTCAATTTAAGCATCGAACGCGACCCCCTGGGCAACGCCGTGCAATACCACAGCGAACAAGGATTTCAACTCAAACAAGACTTTGATGGGCATGGGCGCCTGAGCGTGCAAAACGTACAAACCACAGCACAACCCGCATCAAGCAAGCTCCATGCAAAGCATCCATTACAAACAGGGCAAACAGGACAAACATCCCAACAGCAGATAACCCGCCACTACGCTTATGATGCCGCCCACAACCCCATTCAAATTGAAGACAGCCAACGCGGCACCCAACACTTCAAATACAACGCCAACCAACAAATCCAACAGATAGAACACCAAGGCAGCCTGCGCCACCCGCAAAAAGCCCTCTACGGCTACAACAGCCACGGCAGCCCAGACATCCTCAACGGCATGCCGCAAGAGTTTGGCCGTGGAGGCGAAGTGACCCAAAGCGGCTACAAAACGCAAAACACCCACAAACCCCAGCGCCATGGCTACAAAACCTACCACTACGACCCAAGCGGCAGGCTCACCCAAATCAACACCGAAAGGCCGGGGTTTCGGCCTGAGCAGGAATACTTCACCTGGAACAGCGAAGACCAACTGATTCACTACCAAAAAGGCAACGACCACTACGACTACCAGTACGACGGCCTGGGCAGACGCATACTCAAACACCACCGCAACAGCCAAACCAGCACCCTGTACCGTTGGGATGGGGATGTGCTGGCAGCAGAAGTGACGCTGTGGAGTGGAAATGGGGCTGGAGTAAAAGAGAGAAGCTTTTACGGCAACAGCCAAGGCCAATTCAACAATCTGGCTCAACACAGCCAGGTAGACTACTGGACCTTTGAGCCTGGAACATTCAGGCCACTGGTCAAACAAGTGGTCAAGCCCAATGGGGTAAGTGGAGGCTTTGGTGATTTACATACAGCCGTTGCCGATGAATGGCAAGCCCACACAAAACGGGCAGGCACAGAACCAGCAGGCACAGAAAACACAGGCC
>JAAURO010000044.1 GCA_012032215.1 Limnobacter sp. | reverse complement strand
ATTGGGGACACGGGCTTGTGGGTGGGGTGCTGTGTGTGCGATGGGCGTGTTGTTAAAAACCGCCAACGCTTCATCAAAGGCAGGGGCGGCATCAAAAGCCACATGGCCTACCACCCACAAGCCGTTCTCGGCTTGTGCCTGTGCTGCTTGCAGCACGCCTGCAACCTGGTGCAATTGATGCGCAGTGTGTTGCCAGACCGCTTCGCCATGCGCTAGCTGAAAACGGTTCGGGCCCGGCTCAAACCAGGCAGCGTGAATGCAGGCCGCTGTCATGAACACACCACAGGAAACAGCACGAGAACAACCCAGGAAGAGGAATTAGCGCACAGAGTTTACGCCAGATTGAAAAAGCTGTACACCTCGTCTTTCAGCGCCAGGGTGTCGGCAATTCCCATGCGAATAAGCTCACGCGTGTAGTTTGCTTCAAAAAGCAGGTAGCTGGCCAGCGAAGCGCCGCTGGCCTCGGTGCACCCAAGGCAGAAAGCAGGGTGCGCACGGGCCGGGGCATGTCGCGCGTGTGGCGGGCTGCCACTTCATCGATGCGGCTGGTAGGAGCAATCACCAGCAAATCAATCGGTTTAAGCGGTGTTTTGCTGGCCATTTCAGGGGTCAGAATAGACAGGGTTTTGTTCACCCGCGACAACCTTTCAATGTCGATGGACAAGGTGTCCAGAAAAATAGAGGCCATGGCGTGGCCTGCTATGCGGGCCAGGCTGGGGTAGGCGCGTTCCATCACGTTCAAATCGGTATGGGCCTCGTCTTTCTGGCTGGAGCCAATCACCATGATTTTAGACGCCCCCAAGTGAATGGCCGGGCTGATGGGCGCCAACTGCCGCATAGAGCCATCGCCAAACCACTCATTCGCGCCCTCTAGTGGCAAGCGGGAGGACGGAAACACAAACGGAATGGCCGAAGAAGCCATCAGGTGTTCTACGGTAATGCGGTCCCGAACCGCCAAACGCTGGCTGCGTATCCAGGGTTCCAGCTGCTCGTGCGACTGAAAAAATGTTACGCTGCGCCCAGAGGTGTAGCTTGAGGCAGTAACTGCTACTGCTTTCAGCAAGCCTTTTTCCATGGCTTCGTCCATGCGGCGAAAATGCATGGTTTGGTGCAGCAAATGGGCTAGGGGTGCATTGTTGAGCAAACTTTTGGGTCGTTTGCGCAGCATCCATCCAATGGAGAGTGCCGACAGCCAGCGTGCCCCCGTTTTAATGAGCCCGAATGAATCGGCATAAAAAACCTGATCTGAACTGAAGTTTTCCCACACCCGCATAATGCGGTCGGTGGACTGGTAAAAATTGCGCCCCGCACATGCCAGTGCCACGGCATTAATTGCGCCTGCCGAAGTGCCGCACAGTATTTGAAACGGAAAATCGAAATCGTGGCGGTTTTCTTCGTTAAACCACTTGGCCAGCTGGTACAGCACACCCACCTGGTAGGCGGCGCGCGCACCGCCGCCAGTTAACACCAGTCCGGTGGAACCGTCTTGCGGGTTGGGGTTTGAATTGGGTACACCATCGCTCATGCATTACATTGTGCACCTTTGGAGGGGCAAACCGCCCACAAAACAGGGGGGGATTTGGGGGGTACTTCGGGGGTTTGCCCAAAATTCCCGAGCAACCCCGGGTTTTTAAAGCGCTTTACGCTGGTATACCAGGTCCCATACTCCATGCCCAAGCTTCAGGCCCCGGTTCTCAAACTTGGTGAGTGGGCGGGTATCTGGCCGTGGCGCAAACCCTTCGGCTGTGTTTTCAAGTGCAGGTTCCGATTCCAGCACTTCCAGCATGTGAAGGGCATAATGCTCCCAGTCGGTGGCGCAGTGTAGCAAGCCTCCCGGCTTGAGGTGCTTGCACAAGGTGTGGACAAACCCTGCCTGTATAAGCCTGCGCTTGTGGTGCTTTTTTTTTGCGCCATGGGTCTGGAAAGTAAATCAAAATGCGTTCCAGGCTTTGCTCGGGCAGCATGTGCTTCAATACGTCCACCACATCGTGCGCGATTACCCGAACGTTCTTTAGCTGCTGTGCCTCAATGCGTTTGAGCATAGCGCCTACTCCGGCAGGGTATACCTCAATGCCCAGGTAGTTTACGTGAGGGTGCTGCGCGGCTATTTGCGCGGTGGTTTCGCCCATGCCAAAGCCAATTTCCAGCCACAGGGGTGCTGTGCGGCCAAAGGCCTGTTCTGCGTTCAGTGGTTGTTCGGGGTTGTAGGCAATGCCCCACAGCGGATACAGCGTTTCCAGGGCCCGCTCTTGGCCTTTGGACAAATGCCCGCGCCTGCGCACAAAACTTTTAATGTGTCCAAAAAGTTCGGGGCCTGGCTCGTGCAAACTGGCCTGGTTTGGCGGGGGCTGGTGTGGGGTTTCCAAAGCCGTTTTGTTTAGGTGTTCTGATGGTTTCATGGTCGAGATGCAATCACCCCTTCTGTCGGGGAAGAGGGGCTGGCACTGTAGATTTTTTTCGGCATTCTGCCTGCCAGAAAGGCTTTGCGGCCCGCTTCCACGCCCAGCTTCATGGCCTGCGCCATCAGCAGGGGGTTGCTGGCCTTTGCAATGGCGGTGTTCATGAGCACGCCATCGCACCCCAGCTCCATGGCAATGGTGGCATCGGAAGCAGTGCCAACACCGGCATCTACAATGACTGGCACGCGGCAACGCTGCAAAATGAGTTCAATATTCCAAGGGTTTAAAATGCCCATGCCTGAGCCAATCAGTGAGGCCAGCGGCATAATGGCTAGGCAGCCTGCGTCTTCCAGTTTTGAGCGTAAATCGGGTCGTCAGAGCAATACACCATGACCTCGAAACCATCTTGCACCAGTTCCTTGGCTGCCATCAGCGTTTCTTCCATGTTGGGGTAAAGCGACTCCGGGTCGCCCAGTACCTCCAGCTTGCACAGGGTGTGTCCATCAAGCAGTTCGCGGCCTAACCGCAGGGTGCGCACCGCGTCTTTGGCGGTGTAGCAGCCCGCACTGTTGGGCAGGTAGGTGCAGGAAGCGGGTGGTATGAATTCCAGCAGGCTGGGTTCGCTGGCCGATTGTCCGATGTTGGTGCGCCGAATGGCAACCGTGACCAGCTCTGCGCCGCTGGCGGCTATGGCATCGCGGGTTTGTTCCAGGCTGGCGTACTTGCCCGTGCCAACCAGCAAACGGCTTGAGAACGTGCGTGTACCCAGTTTCCAGGTGTCAGGGGTGTTCGACATGTGGGGTTGCTCCTGTGGGATCTTGACAAAAAATTGGGTGATACATGCTTGGTGAGAAGTGGAGTAACAGGGGGCTTAATACACAAATCAGTCAGCACATCCTGTGTAAGCGCATTACCCACCGCCTACTGCCACCACGATTTCCAATTGACTGTCTGGGGGAATGGGGGTTTGAGCGTGCAGGCTTTTGGGAACAATTTCGCCGTTTAACTCCACTGCAACCCGCTTGTTGAGCAGGCCCTGGCTGGCCAGCAAATCCGCCAGCGTGCAGCCTGCCTGCAAAGCCGTGGGTTTGCCGTTTAGACGTACTGAAATCATGGCTTATCGGCCTTGGAGGAGGGGGTAACGCCTGTTTTTGGCTTGAAAGTCACATAGGCCACACACTCGGGTTTTGCCTGCTGAAATCCGAAATCGAGCTGGCCCCAAGCGGTAAATGCCGAGTGTGTGGTGGCCTCTTGCACAGAGCGGCCTCGTGGAGTGCCGGTAATTTTTAACTCAGCCGTTGGCCCCTTTTCTTGAAGCTGCTGTAAATCAATGCAGGTGCCTTGGAGTGTAAACACCAGTAAGGCCGGGTTGGGATTGCTTTGGCGTGGTAGGCGTAAATCTAGCTTACTTAGCACAATGCCATCGCCAAGCTGCACGGGTTCGCCCGCGTAAAACTGGAAATACGCATTCGATTTTTCGGTGTGCTCAAACAGAGTTTGGTGCAGTGTGTCTTCTAGGTGTGCAAGCGGCAAACCTGGTCTTTCCTGAATAGATTCAATGATCTGCCAAAAAGAAGTATGTAGCGTAATCATAGGGTTTTGTGGGTTGGCAAGGGCAAAGGGTTGGCAGGCGTTGGTGCACAGGCCGGCAAAAAACACCGCAAGCAGTTTTGGGAAGCTGCGCCAGTTACGCCTGCCCGACACCACCACCCCGCCGTGGGTAGTGGTGTCGCCCAGTAAAACCTGGGCGCGTCCGTCAACAAGTGGCCTGGCACTCATGTTCTGGGGTTCCGGCAAGTGCAAAATGGTGTACAAAGGGTGAACTACGGGGCTGGTACAATCGCTTAAGCCACCACGGGCAACTACTATAACCTGAATCCGGGCAGGCGCACTTGTTGAACCTGTCCACGGAGCCAAACCATGCATTCAACCGTTCATTTGCTTAAAACCACGCAGTTTCCGGCTGTGCGCAGGTTGGTGCTACACACCTTGCAGGTTAATCTGGGTTATTTGTGCAACCAAAGCTGTACACACTGCCATGTGAATGCTGGCCCAAACCGCACCGAGCTTATGCAGCAGGCGGAAATTGACTCGCTCATAGGGCTTATGCGCCAGGGGTGGGTGAAAACGCTGGACCTTACCGGTGGAGCACCCGAAATGAACCCGCTTTTTCGGCCGCTGGTGCAGGCTGCGCGTGCCCAAGGTGTGCAGGTAATCGACCGCTGCAATCTTACTATTTTGTCTGAACCAGGGTATGAATACCTGGCTGATTTTTTGGCCAGCGAAGGCGTAGAGGTATCGGCTTCTCTGCCATGTTACCTCGAAGACAACGTTGACAAACAGCGGGGCAAAGGCGTGTTCGATGCCAGCGTTGCAGGCTTGCAGGCTTTAAATGCGCGGGGCTACGGCAGCGATTTGCCGCTTAATCTGGTGTACAACCCCCAAGGCACCAGTTTGCCGCCCCCCCAAGAGGCATTGGAAGCCGAGTACAAGCGCGTATTGCTGGAAAAATTCGGCATCCGGTTTAACCGTTTGTTCACAATTGCCAATATGCCCATTGCCCGATTTGGCAGCACGCTGGTGAGCAAAGGCACATTCGACAGCTACCTCACTAGGCTCAAAAACGCCTACCAGCCGGCCAATCTGGAAGGCTTGATGTGTCGCACGCTGGTGTCTGTGGATTACCAGGGTTACCTGTACGATTGCGATTTCAACCAGCAGCTTAATTGGCCCATACGCAATGCCCAAGGCCAGGCCCTGCAATTAAAAGACCTGACTGAACAGGCCTTACACGACATGCAGGTGGTGGTGGGCGAGCACTGCTACGCCTGTGCGGCCGGGCAGGGCAGCAGTTGCGGCGGGGCGCTGGTGGCGTAAATCCGCCCAGATTGAATGTTCTGAAATGCAGGCCTGCGTGGCTTTGCCACTGAATTCCTGAGTACACTACCCTGTTGGAAATTTGGCCTGATTGTGCCTGAAAAAAGGAGTTTTGCATGAGTTTTCTGAATGATTTCAAAGCGTTTGCCATGAAAGGGAATGTGGTGGACCTCGCCGTGGCGGTTATTATTGGCGGGGGCGTTTTTCGGGTATCGTAAAAAGCCTGGTTACCGACATCATTATGCCGGTGGTGGGCAGCCTGGTGGGCGATTTAAATTTTAATGCGCTTTACGTGGTGCTGGGCAGTGTGCCCCAAGGTGTTCCAGATCAGTTGGAAGCCCTTCGCGAGGCAGGTGTGCCTGTGTTGGCGTATGGTAGTTTTATTACTGTTTCCATTAATTTCTTGATTTTGGCGTTCATTATTTTCCTCATGGTGCGGCAAGTTCAACGAATTACAAAAGCGTTTGAAGCCAAAAAAGAAGCAGTGCCTGTCGCACCCACTGAAGACGTGGTTTTGCTGCGCGAAATTCGCGATGCGCTGGTGACAAACCGCACCCAATCCTAAGTTAAAAGAGTAGACCATGAAAGTTCTCGTATTGGGTGCCGGCGTTGTGGGCACGACCTCCGCGTATTTTTGCACCAGGAAGGTTACGATGTAACCGTGGTGGACCGCCAGCCTGCTGCAGGCATGGAAACCTCGTTTGCCAATGGCGGACAGGTGTCGGTGTCGCACGCCGAGCCTTGGGCCAACCCCGGTGCTCCCAAAAAGCTGTTGAAATGGCTGATGAAAGAAGACGCGCCCTTGCTGTTTCGCCTGCGCGCCGATGCACGCCAGTGGCGTTGGGGCATGCAGTTTCTGCGCGAATGCACGCCCGCGCGCACCCGCCACAATATTATTCAGATGGTCAATCTGGGCACTTACTCGCGTGCCATGCTGCAGCAGGTAAGGGCCGAAACGGGCATAGAATACAATTGCCTGACCAAAGGCATTTTGCACTTTTACACCAGCCAGCAAGAGTTTGACGACGCCATTGAACCGGCGGCCATCATGCGTGAATTCGGTTGCGATCGGGAAGTGATAAGCGCCGAACAGGCCGTGGCCCTGGAGCCCGCCTTGGCGCACGTAAAAAGCCGCATTGCCGGAGCCACTTACACGGCTTCTGATGAAAGCGGCGATGCCCACCAGTTCACCCAAGGCCTTGCCAGCCACGCGGCCAGCAAAGGCGTGCAGTTTAAATTCGATACCACTATTTTGGGATTGGACACCGAAGGCGGCCAAATCAGTGGCGTGCGCGTGCGCAACGCCCAAGGCCAGCTGGAAGTGCTGAAGGCCGACCGTTACGTGCTGTCGTTGGGCAGTTACAGTCCCATGCTGGTTAAAGAGTTGGGTGTGGATTTGCTGATTTACCCCGCCAAAGGCTATTCCGCCACGCTGGACATTCAAGATGCTGCCAAGGCTCCCAGTGTCAGCCTGACCGACGATGAGTACAAACTGGTGTTCTCGCGCCTGGGCAACCGCTTGCGCATTGCCGGTACAGCCGAGTTGAATGGTTACAGCACCAGCCTCAACGAGGTGCGCTGCAAGGCCATTACGCGCCGTGTTATGGAGTTGTTTCCTGGCATGGCAGATCCGGAAACCGCGCAATACTGGACAGGCCTGCGCCCCGCCACACCTTCGAATGTACCCTACATCGGACCCAGCAAAATCAGCAATCTGTTTTTGAACACCGGGCATGGCACACTGGGCTGGACACATTCGTGCGGGTCTGCACGCGCATTGGCCGATATTGTGGCCGGGCGCACGCCGGAACTGGATTTCGCCTTTACCGGAATTTCATCTCGAAAGTCAGCCACGTTAACCCCTGCGTAAGCGCCATTTGCTACTATCGGCGCATTCCCTGTGTTTTTAAGCTGCCGCCGTTTTTTTTACAAAGCGGGCAGCGTTTTGAGAGTGCGTTGATGAGCAAACCCAACTCAGCCCCAGAAGCACCTATACCTGCGGGCTCTAATTTCCTGAAAAACCTGATCGAAGCCGACCTCAAAAAATCGGCATACCAAAACCGCTCCTGGGCAGGCAAACCGGGTGGTGCCAGTGTTCAGGCCAACGCACCCACAGACTCTGCGGCCATTCGGCTGCGTTTCCCGCCCGAGCCAAACGGTTATTTGCACGTGGGCCACGCCAAAGCCATTTGCGTGAATTTTGGTCTGGCGCAAGAATACGGCGGTGCTTGCCACCTGCGTTTCGACGATACCAATCCCGAAAAAGAAACCGAAGAGTTTGCCCGTTCAATTGAAGATACGGTGCGGTGGCTTGGGTTTTCCTGGCAATTTGGCGGTGGGCCGCACGCAGAAAACAACTTGTACCACGCCAGCGATTACTTTGACTTCATGTACGAAGCGGCAGAATTTTTGATCAAGGCGGGGTTGGCCTACGTAGACGAACAAAGCGCCGAAGCCATGCGCACCAACCGCGGCACGCTTACCCAGGCGGGCACTGATTCGCCCTTTCGCAACCGGCCACGCACAGAAAGCCTGACAAAATTTCGGGAAATGCGCGATGGCAAACTGCAAGACGGCGAGGCCGTGCTGCGTGCCAAAATAGACATGGCCAGCCCCAACATGAATTTGCGCGACCCCGCCATTTACCGCATGAAGCATGCCACGCACCACCGCACGGGCAACCGCTGGTGCATTTACCCCATGTACACCTTTGCCCACCCGCTGGAAGACGCGCTGGAACGTATTACCCACAGTTTTTGTACGCTGGAGTTTGAAGACCAACGCCCGTTTTACGACTGGGCCGTGCGCAATTTTGGCGCAAGCCCACCCCGATGAAAATGGCGTGCCCCTGCAACCTTTGCTGATAGAACCCTTGCCGCGTCAAACCGAATTTGCACGTTTAAACCTGACTTACGTGGTAACCAGCAAACGCAAGTTGCAGCAACTGGTCGAGCAGGGCAAGGTAGATGGCTGGGACGATCCCCGCATGCCAACCCTTGCGGGTTTACGCAGGCGCGGCTACACCCCTGAAAGTATTCGCCTGTTTTGCCAGCGCATTGGTGTTTCCAAGGCCGATTCATGGATCGATTATTCGGTGCTTGAAGGTGCTTTGCGCGACGATTTAGACCCCAAGGCACACCGCACAGTGGCCGTGCTGAACCCGCTCAAACTTGAATTGCAAAACCTTGCCGATGATTGGGAAGACCACTGCACCGCGCCCTTGCACCCGCACCACCCTGAGTGGGGCGAGCGGCAGTTTACCCTGGGCAAACACCTGTGGATAGAAGCCGAAGACTTCATGGAAGAACCGCCCAAAAAGTTTTTTCGTTTGTTCCCCGGTAACCGTGTGCGTTTGCGCTACGGGTATGTGATTGAATGCACCGGCTGCGAGAAAAACGAGGCAGGCGAAGTCATTAAAGTAACCGCCAGGTTGTTTGAAGACAGCAAATCGGGCACGCCCGGGGCCGACACCTACAAGGTAAAAGGCAATCTGCATTGGGTGAATGCCGGCCAGCGCCGTGCCAGCCACCGTGCGTCTGTACGAACGCCTGTTCACCGACGAAACCCCTGGCTCGGGAGACACCGATTTTTGCAATCGCTGAATGCCGATTCCTTAAACACCGTACAGGCCTACCTGGAACCCTCTGTACAGGGTTGCCAGCCGGGTCAGATTTACCAGTTTGAACGGCACGGCTACTTTGTGGCTGATCGTGAAAACCACACTCCAGACCAACCCGTCTTCAACCGCGCGGTTACCTTGAAAGACAGTTGGAGCAAACCATGAAATGCCTGCAAACTCCGGGAGTGTCATGAGCGCCAGCCCACCGCATTCTGCACGCACCAGCCTGGTGACCGTATTCAGGGGCATGGTGGCAGATGCCGATCAGCCCGCCGATATTTTGCCGCTTCAGCACCTGGTGGGCTGGTTGCGTGAAGGGGTAAGCTCGCACCTGCACGATGTGGATCGCCGTTTTGCGTCATAGTGGACTTACTGAGCACCGAGCCCGAACTACGGCACGATGTGAAAGGCTATCTGGAGCAACTGCTGACTGAAGCCTGGTACCGCTACACTTTTGCCGAGCTGGGTATTTTGGGCAAAGAAACTTTTGGTCAGGCCATGCGCGACCGCTTGTTTCAGCGCATGCTGCCGCCCACGGCGGAAGACAAAACCGTGCGCGAAATGCTCAATATGCTG
>JAAURO010000043.1 GCA_012032215.1 Limnobacter sp. | reverse complement strand
AAGCTGGCAGAAGAAAACCTGTCCTACCACCAAAACCTGATGGACCGCATCAAGCAGAAAGTAGATGCTGGCGCCTCAAGGGCGTCTGAGCTGGAACAGGCTAAAAGCCGTTACACCTTGGCTTTGACGAACCTTGCCACTGAAAAAGCCAACGCTTTTAGTGCCATGGCCGATTACCAGCGCGCTACCAACACCATGTGGCCCATGGAAGTGTATGGCGATTACGTGGTGCAAACCAACTTCGAACTGACCAATCCGGAACGCCTGGTGTTCGCACTGAACAACCACCAAATGCTGCAGTCTTCCAATGCCAAAATACGTGCATCAAAGTACGCCATTACCTCGGCTGAAGAAGGCTTTTACCCCCGCATAGACCTGCGTGCAAAGTCTGACAAATACAGCAATTATTTGTCTACCTTCGACAGCCGCCAGATTTCATCGATTGATTTGCTGGCGTCCATGAACCTGTACCGTGGTGGTGCAGACAAAGCCGCCCGCGAAGCCGCCATTCGCCGCAAAAACCAAACCGTGGATGAAAAGCTGATTACCTGTAAGGCCATTCGCCGCAATACCCAGGTTTCTTTGTACGATGTACTGAATCTGGAAAAACGCAAGGGCTACTTTGAAGCCCAACTGCAATCGATTACCTCTGCCCGTGCAGCCTACGAACAACAGTTTGGCATTGGCAGACGGGAGCTTATCGACCTGCTGAACGCCGAGAACGAGTACTACCAGTCCAAGCGTGCCCTGATTGGCGTTGAAACCGATTTGAGCATTGCCAAGCTGGATTTGCTGGCAGCCAGTGGTCAATTGGTTGATTTATTCGGTGTGGAAAACATGATTGCTGCCGACGAGCCGACCCGTCGCAACATCCTGCTCTACAAAGAGCAAACCGAGCAAATGCAAGACGAAGCACCCTGCCCCCAGGAACTACTCACTCTGAAAGACTTTGAACTGCCAGGTTTGGGGTTTGAAACTGCGTCTAACGACCAGGCAGCGCCGGTGCTGCTGACCAACAACACCGCCAACGCCGAACCCATTCAGGTTGCGCAAGCTGGTGGTGCAGCCGTGGTTCCCGTGAAAGTGCTTGCACAGGCAAACAACGCGGGAAGCGTTAAAAAGGCCATGATGGAAGACCCGGCACAGGTTTCCAACAAGCTCATCAGCCTGACTGAAAAGTGGGCTGACGCGTGGGAGAAAAAGACGTAAGCGGTTACATTAATTTTTATTCACCCATGTTTTCTCCTGAAGAAGGCAGCTACGATGCCTGGCAGTCACAGCGCCGCATTCGGGTAGGCCAGGCCGAAAAACTGCAAATTGATGTGTCCGACATTCAGGTCATTCCTTCATTCGATGATGCCAGTGTGTACGAAACCGTGTTTACCCAAAACTACAAGGCAGCGCACTACCAGGAAACCTCTAAAAAAGTGCTTACCTGGAAAGCCACCAACTCTGGCTGGCAGATTATTCGCGAACGCAACCTGCCAGCCAACACGGTGTACAACGGCAGCACCATGTCGCTGGCCAAATCGGAGTAAACCTGCGTAAACTCTTGGTATGCAATTGCGCAAAAAAGCCCCTGGTTTTCTTGGGGCTTTTTTGCAAACACGTATTACAGCCATTAACACGTTTTTTGCGTGGTATTCAGGCTTTTTCAAACCACCTGTGGCTTGGCGCTTGCATCCAACTGCGCTTGAGCATTTGTTACATCGCTACGAATTTGCACTATCGCTTCTTTTTGCTGAGCACTTAGGTTTTCCACACACTGAAATTCGCGAATGATTGTCTCTAAAATATCTAGCCTTTGACCATCGGTGTTTTGCGTGTAAAACCGGCTTGCCGTTTGCAAATAACTTAAAGCCTGCTCAACGTCTCCCAACTTGAGCAAAAGGCCTACCAAGCGGCTTTGTGTCATGGCTTTCAAAGGGCCCTCCCGATTTTGTTCGGCAGACTTGTAAAACTCGAAAGCACTTTTAAGCTGCTTTACTCTTTCTGGCAATAGTATGGCTTCTTCACCCTCTGGCCTGTTTTCCAGAATAAAGGCCAGTTCATGTTTTATAAGTGCTGCAGTTGCTTTGGCAGCCCCGGCTTCAGGGTCCTTAACGCCTTGCGATTTGCCAAATAGCAAAGCACTCATCTTTGCCGAATCCTCGGAAGTTCTAGCCTTCCCAGACGGCCACTCAAGGCACGCCAAACTTCTTTCAAGCACTTCCTGGCATTGCTGCCTGGCTGTTCGCAGGCCTTCCAGGTTTTGTTCGGGGTTCAGTTTGTATTTGCCGTTGGCATTAAAATAATGTTGCAAACGCACGTTTTTTTGTGACATTAAGCCTGTATCATTGGTTTCTGCCAATTCAAGCGCTTTTGTCAATTCAGTTTCTGCCGACTGAAATTCCAATGCCGATTTTTCCAGCTGCCCTTCCAGCCGGTAGTGTTCTCCTGCGCCATTGTGCGTGCGTGCCAGTTTGCAATGTAGCTGCATTTTTTCGGTAGAAGTTACAGCACGTACGCGTGCTTTTTGCAGTACCTGCACAGCGTCCGCGAAGCGATTGGCTGCACGATGTGCATCTGCAGAATTCATACATTCCTGCAACAAGGCTTTGTGCGGGTTAACGGGAGCTTGTGTCGCATGAGTTCTCGGGGTTAAATCATTGTGATCAGTACACAGCGTGGCACGTGTTAAAGCAATGGGTAACATGTGGAATTTCCTATAAAAGATTGAACTTTTTCATGAAGCAGCCTTCGTGGCGCAAAAGCCTGAAAAAGTTCCAGTCAGAACGAAGTTATATATGAATAAAATATAATATGGCATAGCGTTAGGCTTGGTACTGTGCACAAACCCGCTTCTTTTGCGCCATGGCGCTGTGGAGTGTGGCTCCCGGCGATTAAAGCGACAGACTGAAAACAACGAGACTTTAAGGAAACGCGGCCCTTAGACCTTCCAGCACAAGCAGTTTGGGCAAAGAAACTGGTGGTGCAGCTTCAAAAACCGCCCAAGAATCTGCAGCTTTGTACGCATCGAGTTCGGTGAGTTCGCCGGTTTTCGTCGCCAGTATTGCAGCCGGAACGCGTGTGTGCTTCACCACCCGCCACCCGCTTTGCAACAGCGCCCGCAGCTCTGGCACGAGTGCATTGGGCAGGCTGCCATTGCCATAGGCGGCCACCACCACGGTTTGTCGGCTGATGGCAACACGGGCTTGGTGCGTGCCGCTTGAACTGCTTACCACTGTCGACTGCAACAAATGCTGTGTCAGGCTTTGGTAATTTGCACCCACGTGGCAATACAGCAGTTCAATGCGCCCAGTTTGAAACAAGGCTACTGCGCGTTGCTCTGAGCGCGTCCACATATCGAATGCGTTGGCGCTTGCCCACTGGCCAGCCAGGTGTTGCAGCGCATTGCCTGAAGCGGCAAGCCCGGTAAGATGGCCTTGCAAAGGTGCAGTCAGCGCCACCGAGTGTTCGCCGTTAAATGCACCAAGGGCGGTGGCGTGGTGTTTTTCTACCCATGGCGCCGGCGTAAAGTGACCATTCATTGCCAGCCCAAAAAGTGCACGGGGTAAGCATTTAACCGTGTGCACAGTTTTTTCAGGGTGCATGGGCTTCCCGGGCAAGTTGTTGCCCAAGGCACCGATCACACAGGCAATGGCATCGGCCAGGTTGGTTTGGGCATCGCTTTGGGGGGCATCCGAGGGCAACATGGAACCGGTAAACACCACGGGTTTGGTAATCAGATCGGGGGGAATCGTGAGATACAAAAAAAACAGCACCTCCTCCATGGAATCGGTGCCGTGTGTTACCAGCACGGCGTTTACTTCGGGGTTTTGCAGTGCGTCCAGCAAGGTTGCGCGCAGTTTGAGCAAGTGCCACCAGGTGGCATGCTGGCTGCCAATCGAATAAGGCGATTTAACCATCCAGTGTACCCCTTTGGGCACGCTCAAACCTGCCAGCAATTCTGTGGCGGGCAAGCGCCTGATTCATAGTGCCCGGGGTGCGAAGAAGCAGTATGCGCAGGCTGTGGCGGCAGCATTAAACCTGCAATGGTTCCGCCAGTGGCTATCAGGCAAATGGTGGTGCGCTGCTTCATACGTCTTCGGGTTCTTGTTCTTCTTCGCTGGAATCTTCGAGCGCGTCCAGATCAGCCAAGTGTAAACCCAACACACTGTTGGCTTGTTCCTGGGGAATTTCTTCCACGGTTTTAAGTTTGCGCTGCATGGCACGCGAACGCACTGCGGCCTGTTCCAGATTGCCTGCTGCGCGCTCGAGGGTTAATTTGGTTTTGGCCAGCACATCGCCAAATTTGCCAAACTCGGTTTTAACAGCACTTAGCACTTGCCACACTTCGCTGGACCGTTTTTCCAGTGCCAGGGTTTTAAAGCCCATTTGCAGGGCATTGAGCAAGGTGGCCAAGGTAACGGGCCCGGCTACGGTTACGCGGTGCAGGCGCTGCAAGTCGTCTACCAACCCAGCGCGCTTTACCACCTCGGCATACAAACCTTCGGTGGGCAAAAACAGAATGCCAAAATCGGTGGTATGTGGAGGGGATAAATATTTTTCGGCCATGCTTTTGGCTTCAAGCTTTACCGCCGCTTCCAGCGCTTTGCCTGCCTGCGCCACACCGGGTGCGTCCGCACGGTCAAAAGCATCCAACAAGCGCTCGTACTGTTCTTTGGGGAACTTGGAATCAATGGGCAGCCACACGGGTTCGTCGTCGGGGCCTTTCCCGGGCAGGCGAATGGCAAATTCTACCAGATTGCTGCTGCCGGGCACGGTTTTAACGTTCTGGGCATACTGGCTAGGCGTTAGCAGCTGGTCCAGCAAGGCTTGCAATTGAATTTCACCCCAGGTGCCACGCGTTTTTACGTTGGTCAAGACGCGTTTTAAATCGCCAACCCCGGCAGCCAGGCTTTGCATTTCGCCCAGGCCTTTATACACCTGTTCCAGCCTGTCGCTAACCTGTTTAAAGGAGTGGCCCAAGCGTTGTTCGAGTGTGGCGTGCAGTTTTTCATCGACGGTTTTGCGCATTTCTTCCAGCTTGGCGGTGTTGTCGGCCTGTAGCTCTTTGAGTTTTTGCTCTACCGATTGGCGAATTTCGGTAAGTTGTTCGCGCAGCACGGTGTTGGTTCTGTGCAGGGTGTCGGAAAACTGCTCCAGCTTTTCACGCTGGGCCTGATTGCCCTGTGCAAAGTGGGTCATAAGCAGCTGCTGCAAACTGCCTTGGGCTTGGGTGGCTTCTTGCCGTGCCTGAGAAAACGCGGTGTTAAGAGCGGTGTTCAGTTTGTCAGTAAGTTGGTCGTGGCGGCTTTCCATTTCCTGGCCCATGGTGCGCAGTTGCCGGTGCAGCTCTTCCAGCTGAAATTTGTTGGATTGGGCTGCCTCTTTTTGCAGTTCCAGCGCATCTACAACCGATTGCAAAGAAAGCCTGCGCCAGGCCAAAAAACCAAACACCGCGCCCACCAGCGCAGCAAACGCCACTACCACAGCGAACGCAAGAAAAATCGGGCTAAGGGGGGTCATGCAATCCTTGGTGTTTTGTAAACGAGGTTGTTCAATGTGGCTGAATTATCCCATATTTGTTTTTAAGGAGCCTCTGATTAACTCCGTGGATGCAGGGTTTCCATTACCGGTGCTTGGCACACCTTGCGCACCGACCATGCGCCAAACACCACCGAGGCAAGCACACCAGCCAGCGGACCCGCCAGCAAGTTGGGCCAAGACATGGCGTATTCAAACTCGAACACAAAGTGTGCCACTGCCCACCCTACAAGTTGCGCGGCCAAGGTGGCCACTAAACCACTCAGCAGACCCAGCACCGCCAGTTCCAGCCAGGCCGCTTTTGCAATTGCTTGCCCGATGCCCCCAAGGCCCGGTATATGGCCGATTCACGGGTTCTGGCCCGCGCCCCTGTAAGCACACAAGCCAGCATCACCAAACCACCCGCCACCAGCGTGAATAAAAACACAAACTGCACGGCTTGGCTAACCTTGGCAAGAATGCCGCGCAGCTGCGCAATAAGCAGCCCGGTATCCAGCACGGTGAGATTGGGGTAAGCACGCACCAATTCCCGGGAATCCGGGCAGCCTGCCTGGCGGGCAGGTAAAAGCGGTTATCCAGGTTGCGGAAAATCTTGCAGCACACTGGCTGGCATCATGACGAAAAATTCGGCTGCATGGAATCCCAACGCACATCGCGAATACTGGCCACACTCACCTGCAAAGGCGTGCCCGCAACATCGAAGGTAAGCGTGTCGCCGAGTTTTACATTCAGCCGTTCGGCCACGCTGGTTTCAATGGAAGCGGTGGGTTCGGTTTGCCCTGGGCTAAACCACTGGCCTTGAACCACCGTGTTTTGCACGGGCAAGGTATCAGAAAAACTGATGTTCAGTTCACGTTCCAGCAAGCGCCTGGCGCGTGGATTGCTTAATTCGTCTGCGCGCAGTTCCTGATCATTCATGCGCACCAAGCGCCCGCGCACCATGGGATAAAGGCGCGGCTTTTGCTGTGTGTGTTCGGCTATCAGTGTGCCTATTGGCTGTACTTGATCAGGCTGAATGTTAAACACAAACCGGTTGGGTGCATCGGCTGGCAACACTTCTTGCCAGCGGTCTACTAAATCGCCCTGTACCACCGCCAAAATCAGTAAGGCAGCCAAACCCAACGACAAACTAACCCCCTGCACCACCAACATGCCCGCCCGCCGGTGCATGCTTTTAAACACCGCAATGCCTGCACGTTTTGTGTTGTGCTGTGCCTCCAGCCGGGCAAGGCCCTTAAGCAGTGCCCAAAACACAGCGCCAAACACCAGACACACTGCCACAAACCCTGTCAGCAACAACCCAGCCAGCAAGGGGTTGCTCACCATTAAAAAGCACACCAAAGCGGCTGCGCCCACACCCAGCAAAGCGCTGCCCAACCACAGCACTTTACCGCCCTTGCGGGGCTGATCGCGAATAACCGCAATGGCCGGAGCTGCCAGCGCAAAACCTGTAGGCACCGCCGCAAACCCGGCAAGCAGCAAAGCCGCCAACCCAATGCCTGCTGGTAAAATAAACCAACCCCGCCATGGGCAAGCTGACCCCCACCAAATCTGCCAGCAGGGCCATTAAGCCCCAGTGAGCCAACCAGCCAATTGCCACACCCAGCACCCCTGCCAGTACCGTTAACAACCCCAAGCCATACAGCCAAAGCCGCAGCAAACTTCGAGGCTTAAAGCCCAGGCTTTTTAAAATAGCCAGTTCGTGGGCCTGCTCTTTGCTGTACAAATGCGCCACCAGCGCAATGCCCACACAGGCCACCAAAGTGCCAATCAGGGCAGCCATGGCCAAGAAGTCCTGGGCACGTTGCAAAGCGCGCCCTACCTGGGGGCGGTCGCCATCGAGGGTTTCGAGTTCTTCGGTGGCATTCAAAAGTGGTTTTATTGCGGCGTTGAATTGTGCAATAAGCCGTGTCGGCCCACTGACATACACCCGCCACTTGGCGCGCGACCCCAAACCCACCAGCCCGGTTGCAGGCAAATCGCCGAGGTGAATCATGGCACGCGGAGAAAAGTTTAAAAAGCCCATTCCGCGATCAGGTTCTGCCAGCACAATGCCGGTTAACAACAAACGGCTTTCGCCCACTGCAATCCATTGCCCCGGCTGCACGCCCAAGGCTTCGGGCACGCCTTGGTCTACCCACACCTCGCCCGGCGCAGGCCCGTGCGCCACCTCTTGCTCGGGGCCATTGCCCAACTTCACACGCAAGCGGCCCACTAAAGGGTAGGTTTGGCCGACCGCTTTCATCGAGACCAGTAAATCGGTACGTTCAGAAGGAATAACAGTGGGAAACTCTACGCTGGATGCTTGTTTTAAAGCGGCATACTGTGGCTGCTTGAGCACACCCGCCCACGACGCATCGGACACATCGCGCCGCGATTCCACCACCACATCGCCGCCCAGCATTTGTGTGGCATCGCGCACCAGTGCTGCCTCCAGGCGGGCAGAAAAAACGCCCACCGAAGCAATGGCAGCCACCGCAAGCGTAAGCGCCACAAACAAAAGTCGCAGCGAAGCACGGCGCGATTGCCACATCCAGAATTTCAGAACAAACATATTTGAATGACAACCAAAAAGTGAAGTGAGCCCACGGTAACCCTTAGTATGACACGCAGGGCGACAACCCGATTCCAAAAACCCCTGGCAGCGTGCTATGTTGGAGCATGGCAGACCTCGGGACAATCACGTGCAGAACGCCTACCCCTTATTGAACAGCCCTCTGGATTTAGGGCACACCACGCTGCGCAACCGCATTGTGATGGGCTCTATGCACACGGGCCTTGAAGACAGCTTTCAGAATTTCAATGAATACGCTGCCTACTTTGAAGCACGCGCCCAAGGCGGCACTGCACTGCTGATTACAGGAGGGTTTTCACCCAACTACACCGGCTGGCTATACCCTTTTGCTTCCAGGCTTAATCACCACCGTGCGGTGAAACACCACCGCAAGGTAACCGAAGCAGTGCACCGCCACGGCAGCAAAATTTGCCTGCAATTGCTGCATGCAGGCCGTTATGCCTACCACCCCTTTAGTGTGTCAGCCAGCGCCATTCAAAGCCCAATCAACCCGTTCAAACCGCGTGCGCTTGGCCGCTGGGGCATTCAACGCACCATTGCCGCCTTTGCAAACGCCGCCCGTTTGGCCCAAGAGGCGGGATATGACGGCGTGGAAATCATGGGGTCAGAAGGCTACTTGATCAACCAGTTTATTTGCCCACGCACCAACCACCGCAGCGATGAATGGGGTGGTTCAATTGAAAACCGCGCGCGCTTGCCTCAGGAAATTGTGCGCCGTGTACGCCAGGCAACTGGCCCGCAATTTTTGGTTGTTTACCGCCACTCCTTGCTGGATTTGGTAGAGGGCGGCAACACCTGGGAAGACGTTTTGCACATCGCCAAAACCATAGAACAAGCTGGAGCCACGCTGTTAAACACCGGCATAGGCTGGCACGAAGCCCGCGTGCCCACCATTGTTACTTCGGTTCCGCGCGCAGCATTTGCCGAACTGACCGGGCGTATGCGAGAGGCCCTGCATATTCCGGTAATTGCCTCCAACCGAATCAACACCCCAGACGTGGCAGAGCAACTTCTGCAAACGGGGCAATGCGACTTGATTTCCATGGCACGGCCCTTGCTGGCCGACCCCGAGTTTGCCAACAAGGCGAAAGAAGGCCGGGCGCACGCCATTAATGTGTGTATTGCCTGCAACCAGGCCTGCCTGGACCACACCTTCGCTAAAAAACGGGCTTCTTGCCTGGTAAACCCACGCGCCTGCCACGAAACCGAATTTACCCACTACCCTGCAACGCGCCGCAAAAAAATGGCCGTGGTTGGCGCAGGCCCCGCCGGGCTGGCAGCCGCCACAGAATTAGCGCTGCGCGGGCACGATGTCACTTTGTTCGACGATGCCCAGCAAATTGGTGGTCAATTTAATATGGCACGCCAAATTCCAGGCAAAGAAGAATTTAACGAAACCCTGCGCTACTTTGCCCAGCTTCTGGAACAACGCAAAGTCAAGGTGCGCCTAAGCACACGTGTACACGCCCAACTCATACGCCTTGAACAATTTGAAGAAGTAGTGCTGGCCACCGGCATTCAGCCCCGCACACCGCCGATACCCGGCATAAACCACCCCAAAGTACTTGGCTACATAGACGTGCTGTTGCACAAAAAAACCGTAGGCCCACGTGTAGCCATTGTGGGTGC
>JAAURO010000042.1 GCA_012032215.1 Limnobacter sp. | reverse complement strand
CGATGGCACCAACAACGTGGCCCTGGGTCGCCATGCAGGCTATGCCACATCCGGATCCGTTACCACCAACGCCAACGTATCGGGCAGCAACAACACCTTTTTGGGCGCGTACGCCATGCCCGGCACCACCACCCAGTTAACCTACGCCACTGCCATCGGTTCAGACGCCGTGGTCAGCACCAACAGCACCATTGCCTTGGGCCGCAACAGCACCGCCGACCAAATCGTGATTGGCACCGACACCCGCAACGACACCGTGGCCAATACCAAGCTGTATGTGAATGGGGTGACCAACCTGAATGGAGACCTGTATGTAAACGGAGTCCAGATTGTGCCTGGTGGAGGCGGCGTAACCAGTTTTAACACCCGCACCGGTGCGGTCACGCTGACCAAAGCCGACGTAGATGGCGTTACCAACTTTGGCACCGGCAACCTGACCTTGGGCACAGGCTCTTTGACCAGCATCGCCACCGGCAGCCGCAACACCGTGGTGGGGCAAAACTCCCTGGTGGGCAGCGCCCTGATGAACGGCAACGACAACACCGCCGTGGGCTACAACGTCATGAACCCGCTGACCAACAGCTCGCACCACAACACAGCAGTGGGCTCTTATGCTTCCGCCGCGTTGTTTCAGGGCAACCGCAACACCAGCCTGGGCTACCAAGCCGGCTACAGCAATCAAAACTCCAACGACAACATCGCCATTGGTTACCAAAGCCAATACACCAGCAACGGTGGTACCCGCAACATCACGATTGGCAACAGCGCAGGCTATGCGGTAGCCAACCAAAACGACTTTGTTGCCATAGGCCATGAAGCCGCCTACGGCACAGCCTCTGTGAATGCCAACTCGTTTGTGGCCTTGGGCAACTATGCCCTGCGCTCCATCCGCAACGGCACAGGCTCAGTGGGCATAGGCTACCAGGCTTTGCGCGGTAACACCGATGGCACCAACAACGTGGCCCTGGGCCGCAACGCAGGCTATGCCACTTCAGGCTCGGTTACCACCAACGCCAACGTATCGGGCAGCAACAACACCTTTTTGGGCGCGTACGCCATGCCCGGCACCACCACCCAGTTAACCTACGCCACTGCCATCGGTTCAGACGCTGTGGTCAGCACCAACAACACCATCGCCTTGGGGCGCAACAGCACCACAGACCAAATCGTGATTGGCACTGCCAGCCGCAACGACACCGTGGCCAACACCAAGCTGTACGTGAATGGGGTGACCAGCATTACCGGGTCTTTGTATGTCAATGGGGTAGACATCAGCTCTGGTGGTGCCGCGTTAACACGCTCATCCATTACCACGGCGCTTACCAGCGGCACCCACAACTATGCCTTCGGAAGCGGCGCGCTGAGTTCCGATGCCGGCAGCTACAACATGGCCTTTGGCACCGATGCCTTGAATAACAGTTTTGGCAGCAGAAACATTGTCATTGGCTACCAGGCACACTCGATTCCAACGCTTGCTTCTGACAACCTGGCCATTGGCTACCAGGCCATGTATTTCGCAGGCAATGGTTCCAACAACGTGGCTTTGGGCTTTGAAACCCTGTATACCAACAACAACGGTGCGGGCAACATTGCCATTGGCAGGCAGGCCCTTCGGCGCAACTACGATGGTTCCAACAACGTGGCCATTGGTTATGAGTCTATGTATTCCGCGATTGCCAGCGCAGGCTCCAGCAACACGGCAATCGGTTACCAGTCCTTGCGGGTCAACGCCGCCAACAACTCGTCTGCATTTGGTTATCAAGCCTTGGTGGCCAATAGCTCCGGGCAGGGCAACTCCGCATTTGGCTACCAGGCATTCAACCAGAACGCCACGGGTGCCTTTAACACCGCATTGGGTACAGCCACCAAAACCAGCAACGCAGCGGGTGCTTCTTTCACCAGCTTGAATTACGCCACCGCCATTGGCGCATATGCCCGGGTTTCCACCTCCAACACCCTGGTGCTGGGTGCTACTGGCACCTACAAAGATGGTGTGGTATCCAGCACCAGCGACCAGGTAGTGATTGGCGGCACCGCCCGAAACGACACCTACGCCAGCACCGTGCTGGCAGTAACCGGAACGGTTAACATTACCGGGTCAATTTATGTCAACGGCACCGACATCAGTGCAGGTGCACCTGTTACCCGTGCAGCAGTAACCACCGCATTGCTTAGCGGCACCGACAATTACGCCTTTGGCACCAACGTATTCGAGAACAACGCCACCGGCACCGGCAACATGGCCTTTGGCACCCGTGCCCTGCGTGCCAACATTTCCGGCAGCAGCAACATCGCCATTGGCTTAGATGCCTTACTGGGCACCACCGCAGGCTCTGACAACATTGTGATTGGTTACCAAGCCATGCGCAACGCCACAGGTGCCACCGACATCATTGCCATGGGGCGTGAATCCTTGCTGTCCAACACCTCGGGCATACGCAACGTGGGCGTAGGCCGCAGCACCCTGCGCAGCAACTCCACTGGTTCACAAAACGTGGCCTTGGGTTATGAAGCCCTGTATTCCAACTCGATTGGCGACTCCAACACCGGCTTGGGTTACCAGGCTTTGCGCGTAATCACGGGCAGCCAGAACACCGGGGTGGGCAATGAAGCCATGAGCAAAAGCACCACCGGCAAGGGCAATACCTCCTTGGGTTACCAGGCCTTCAAAGAAAATATTACCGGCCAGTACAACACCGCAGTGGGCAACCAAACCGATGTAAAAAACACCGCAGGCACCATTTCATCCGGCTTAAATTACGCTGCTGCCATTGGCTCGCATGCCCGGGTGTCTACCTCAGACACCATCGTGCTGGGCGCAACCGGCACTTACAAAGACATCGCTGTTTCCACCACCAACGACCAGGTGGTGATTGGCGACACCGCGCGCAACGACACCTATGCCAGCACCAAACTGTATGTCAATGGCACCGTTAACATTGCCAACGCTTTGTATGTCAGCGGAGTCAACATCACTTCAGACCGTCGCCTGAAAACCAACATCAACCAACTGGATAGAGACAACGTATTAAACGGCCTGTCCAACCTGTATGCTTACAGCTATCAATACATAGAGCACCCGGAAATGGGCACCCGCTTGGGCGTTATGGCGCAGGATGTGCAGCAGATTTTCCCAGACCTGGTAGCCGTAAGCCCTACTGGCCGCTTAACCGTAGACTACTCGGCCCTGGGTGCTTTGGCTGCTGCAGGGGTAGGCCGCCTGGCAGTGCGCATGGATGGCTATGAAAACCGGTTAACCACCCAGGAAGAAAAACTGCTCAGCTTGCAAGACCAGCACAACGCACTCGATGAACGCGTGGTGGCACTGGAAGACTGGAAACAAACCACCGCTACCCGCCTAGACGACATGGATGTAGCCATACAGAAAAACATCACCGCGATTGCCGATCATGCCTTGAAAATTGCCGCCAACGAAGAAAACATTCTGCGGCTGGACGATGTGGTGGTAGAGCTGGGCAGCAACGTGGAAAAAAACCGCCTGGCCATTGAAGGCATAGAAAACCGCTGGAAAGCCAGCCTGGCTTTCAATGAAGCTACCAGCGAATTAACCGTGCTGCCCACCACCTTGAAAGCGCAAAATTTTACCGCAGAGCAAGTGGCCGCCAACTCGGTTTATGCGCAGCGCCTGGAAGCAGAAGTGGCTAAAATCAAGCAGCTGGAAGTAGACAATCTGGTGGCTGGCACTGCAACCGCCGGTAAAGTGGTGGCACGCGAGCTTAATACCGGGTCAGCCCAGGTGTATGCACCCCTGGCCGGAGCTGCCACCCTGTTTTCTGCGATTGACGATGGCCACTACACCGTAACCACCAGCGCCCTGGATGGCACCTATGCCTCTGCCAAAGTGATTGTGAATGCAGGCCAGGCCATGGTGGTGGACCCCAGCGGGCAGGGAATGAGCATTCAGGCTTTTGGCAACCAGATTCAGGTAGTGGCCCCCGGTAAATCGGTTAAAGCAAGCTGGCTGAAAACGGGTTGAGTTGTTGAGTTGTAATGATGGGAGGCGGTGTTAATAATACTTCTCCTTTTCCACTATCGGGCCATCATCCGAAACATCCGGTACCAGTGAAGAATTGCTTAGGGTATCAAGAGGAGCCACAGGAGTAAATCGTATAACCAAATTGCAGAATTTATCCATATCCATGGTGATGGGTTGTTTAGAATTCCAGGGGTTGATGAAAGTGACTGTTCCAGCCTCTGAATCAATATCGGTCAGTACAAAAGAATGCAAGGTGCCTTTTTCTACAGGATAAGGGCTTGGCCATTTTACGTGGGCATCAAAAATAACCGGTGTGGTATCCAGTGTTGCTTCGTTCTCTAAAAGAAATGCACGAGTGAAAAATGCACGCGTGTTTTCCACGGCACCAGTCTCTTGGTAAATTACTGGCGTGCCAGTGAGCAAAAACAAAGCATCTTTTGGCTCGCCACCTCGTGTAATGGTTCCTGTTTTACCAGTCGGCAATATCTCAGGGTGTGCCTGTACAAGTTTCTCGGCGGCCAATTCCAGTATCAGCATGTCTGGGTCTCCGGTGCTCCAGCCTGGTTCTCCGGGGGTTGCGCGTTGTTTTTTTGCCTCGGCATACTCCTTTGCGGAAATGGTAATCGGGTAGTCAGGCGCACCGCGAAACGTCACTGTGTAGCTGCCATCCGGGTGTGCCTGAATGGATTCGTCAATGATATCGCGGCCTTCTGGGGTTTGCGACAAAGCAAGTACTGCAGACAAAAACCAGCAGTCTCCTTTTTGTCCTTGTGAAAAACCGTCCACTTCTCCATCGACAGCGGGGGTTAGCACAGTGTTACGCATGCTTTGATAAGGCAAATCCAACAGGGTGCTCGATGGAATTGAAGACATTCGTTTACACCTAAAAAATTATAAAACAGGATGTTTATATTCTTTGGTGTAATTATTGGGTTCAAAAGTTCCTTTTTTTCCAGCTATGCCGCCAAACTGTGGGTGATCGCAGACGAAGGCCCGGGATTTCCTGGCGCAGGCGTTCCCGTGGAGGCATGCGCAGGCAGAGTGTTGGGGATGCCCAGCAATTCGGGTTTATCCAGAAAGGCCATCAGTTCTGCCATGGCTATGTTGTGTTGTGCGTTTAAATTGCTATACGCGAGCTCCAGCTGACGTGTATGCTGCCGGAATTTTGTCTGTAACCATGCGCGGGAGTGCCGTTGCCTGGTGTTGGAAGCAGATTTCGTAGCCGGGTTGCCGGATACTTCAAGGTTTTCCAGCGCTAGCCATGTGTTTTGGAATTTAAGACGACAAGCCGAGAAATGAGTAACAAGCTCTTCCAGGTTATTGCGCATTTCCAGTATTGAACGCTGATTCATTCTGTGAACTTGCTCTTGGCTAAGTGGTGGAGCTTTGGGCGTATTTTTGGGCGCATTGTTCTGGCGCGCTTTATTTTTTTTATGACGTGCTTTGTTGAGGGCTTGTGCAAACGATCGCGAAGGTCTGGAGTATGGTTTGAAGGACCAGTGAGTGTTGTTGGTAATTCTGTGAAGTCATACCGGTTAATTTCTGCCAGTTCGTTTTCCCTCGTGCGTGGTTGATTCAACAAATGCCTGACTGGCTGGATAAGCGTGTCTATTTGAACCATTGCTTCCAGGCTTGCATCTTCCATAACTTTGCATGCGGCAAGGGCACTTGCAAATCGGCCTTTCTGGATAAAATCTGCTGGCTGGCGCAATGCAGGTTCACACCGAAGGTCTACATACTCCCTCAGTGCTGGAAGACGTTGGCTGAGTAAATCGGCCCATCTGCACTTTCCGCGTATTTCATTGGCCCGTTTATCTACCTTTTCTGGGCCTAATTCAGGCGTTATGCTTGTTAAAACATCCCCGCTGAGTTGAAAAAGCTTTCCATGCAGCGATAGCTGGCCATGTCTGCGGACCAGCTCTGTTTTTCCGGACAAAAACTGGCATTTATCCGATCCTTACATAGGGCACGAATGCGGTTAGTGCGAATGCTCTGATTGTTCGCCGCTCCCTCTTTAATTAACTGACGTATGCTTTTGTGTGCCGATTGCAGGGCTTTCTGGATCTCTGTACTGAAAGGGCCTGTTGCCTGTGGTTCTGCAGGGGTGGTTTCCAGCAGTGGTTTGAGGCGGCGCAATTCCTTAATCGCTGAGCGACTGATTGCTACGAGTTGCCTGTAAACGGAAGCAACCGGTTTTTGCGCCGCTGGCGGAGGGTCGGCAGTGGTTTTTGGTTCAGTGGTTTCTGCCACGCCTTGCTTGTCAAGAGCAGCTTTGGGAGAAGAAATAAAATCGATTGTGACGTTTTTGAATGCCTCATGTTGTATGATTAATCCGTGCATGATTTGTGTTGCCACATTCAGTGCGATTGTTTCTGGAGTGTGGGCAGAATGCCAGTCTTCTTCGTCTGATGCTTCGGGGGTTCCTGCGGAATGCCAGTCCTCTTCCTGTGGGGCTTCAGGGGGTTCCGCAGAATGCCCGTGTTGCGCCTCTGGAGAGTTCTTCGGCTGGATGCTTAACTGCTTGAGCAGCTCCTGCATACATGTTAGTGCCTTCTCGTAAAAGTCCTTGTGGTTCTTTATTCTACATGTGAGTGTTTCTGCTGTTTCCAGTGGTTCTTCCTCCGGTCTGAAGAGGTAAGGCGTGGTGGATTGTGTGGAAGAAGAGATTTTCAAGGCTGTGTCTTAGAAGGTTGGAATCAGGGAATGTAAAACAAAACAATTTGTATCCGTGATGCGTTTAAAATTAAGAGAGGCTCTCTGGTTCAGGGCGAAAGCACTGCTAGAAAGTTTTTGAATTATACGTTGTTTTAATAAACTGTAACTTTTTTTGTGGTTTCCCCTGAAAGATCCGGAAAAGTTCAGTACTGGTCGGCCACTTCCAGCAGTTTGGGGAGTATCCCCCCAGAAGTGGATACTCTCCTGTTTTAATATTGACAATCTGACCGTTTAGAGTGACGCTAACCCCACCTTCTGCGTTTTTTACAACTGCTTTTGGTGTGTCCACAGCGCGACTCCTTTGAATCAACAAAATGCATGGATTCCTTCCACCTGTGTTGGAGGTGTCGATAAATGCATTTCGCCTCCGAAGGGGGGGCAAAGGGTAAGTGAAGGGTAATTAACCTGCTTCAAATAAGTGAATTGCTATGCGTGAAAAAATGGAAGCCCTGCCTGGCGGTACGCAGTTGGAAGACCCTGCACGCCAAACAGCACCTGCCAGGGTGGCAGAGCAGGCCGAACTTGAGCAAATCAACCCACAGCCCATTCGCAAAGCCGGGCAAAAACAAACCGTGCTGATTACCGGGCATGCCGGGTTTATCGGTTTTCATGTGGCCAAATGCATGCTGGAAAGGGGTGAAAAGGTCATTGGCTTTGACTCTATCAACACCCACTACGACACCCGCTTAAAGCGGGAGCGTCTGCAAATGCTGGATGAAATTGCCCAGGTTACCGGCAGCATTTACCACTGCGTGAAAGCCGATTTAACCGATGGCAACAGCCTCAACCAGTGTCTGGACGCCTACAAGGTGCAGCGGGTTATACACCTGGCCGGGCAAACCGACAAATTTCTCAGCCACGACAAACCCACCGAGTGTGTACAAAACAATGTGAATGCCTTTGTGGCCTTGCTGGAAGCATGTCGCAAATTTAAAATCGATCACCTGACTTACGCCAGCAGCCATTCGGTGTATGGGGGCGGGCAAAACAAAGCCATGAGCGAGCACGACAGCGCCTGCCACCCGCTGCGTCTGGATGCCGCCACCCAGCGTGCCTGCGAACTGATGGCACACAGCTACAGCCACGTGTTTGGCATACCTACACTGGCGTGCGGTTTTTCTCGGTGTACGGCCCGTGGGGACGCCCCGATTCCGTGCTATTTACCTTTGCCCGAAAAATTCTGGAGGGCAAGCCTATCCAGATTTACAACGAAGGCGGCAATTCGCGCGATTACACCTATATCAACGATCTGGTGGAAGGGCTGATTCGCCTGAGTGACTCCCCGGCCGAAGGCAACCCCGCCTGGCGGGTCGAGCAACCCTTGCAAGGGTGCAGCAGTGCGCCCTGGCGTGTCGTTAATATTGGGGCCAGTGTGCCGGTTTCGATTGAAGAACTGATTGCCGCACTTGAAAACGCGCTTGAAAAAAAAGCCATCAAGGAATACTTGACAGGCCCCCTGCTGGAAAAAAGCCAAAGCTGCGCCAACATTGATGCCTTGGAACAGGCCACCCAATTTAAACCGGCCACCCCGTTTTCTGTCGGTATTGCCCAGTTTGTCGCCTGGTTTCGGGATTATTACCAGATTTAAATCCGTGATGCAAAATACCCATGTCTGATTACACAAATGGTGCTAATGTTCTAAGAAAACGCGATTCGTAAAAACGCCCAACAAGCGTCAAACCTACAAAAAAATGTTCCAGGAGGTAGACATGCTTCTCGCACCGCACCGTTTTTGCCACCCGCACACCCACCAGCACCTTTTCAAAGCAGCCATTCGGTCTGGCTGGTCGCCTTGGCCTGTACGGCTGTATTTTCCCAGCCAGCCCACGCACTGCAAGGTCAGTTGGGCACTTTTGACTATCGGTTCACCAGCACCCTCAGTGTGGGCACCAGCATACGGGTAGAGGGCCGCGACCCCAAGCTGTATGGCCTGAATAACACCGATGAAGGCGGAACCTTCGGACAGGGGCTTGCCCACACGGGCGACGATGGCAACCTGAACTTTGATACCGGCGATGCCTTTTCCACGATTTTCAAGGGCCTGCACGATTTTGAAATTTCCCGCGACAACTACGGTTTTTTTGGCCGGGTATCGTGGTTTTACGATCAGGCCCTGAACGATGGTGCGGTATTTCATGGGCACGAGCCCACCAGTAATGCCCGTAATCAGGAGTTGCAGGATGCCGGTTTTCATCCGTACGCCCGTTTCGATGGGGTGAATGTGCTGGATGCCTACGGCTACTGGAACACCGAGCTGGGCGAAAAGCCGTTAAACGTGCGCCTTGGCCGCCAGGTGATCAACTGGGGCGAGGGTTTGCTGTTGTTTAGCTCCATTACTGGCTTGAACACGGTAGACGTATCGGCCCTGCGCCGCCCCGCAGTCGATTTAAAAGAGGTGTTTACGCCGGCAGAATTTTTGTCGTTTAACCTGGGCACTACCGCCAACTCCAGTCTGGAAGGCTTCTACCAGCTCAAGTGGCGTAAAACCGTTACTGAAGGCTGCGGTACCTACTTTTCCAGTGCGGACTTCATTGGCGATGGCTGCGATCGCCTGGCTTACTCCGGGGCGGCTATTGCCGGCCTGACAGGCGGTGCGGTGCGTATTGGCGATGGCACTCAGTTGGGCGGGAACGGTTTTAATGTGGGGTCAGGCAACAACATTGTTACCCCTACCGTGGGCGCGCTGACAGGCATTCCCATCAGTTTTCCGGTGGTTAACCGCTCGATAGACCGCCAGCCCGATGACAACGGACAATTCGGGTTGTCGTATCGCCTGTTCGACACCGGCACTGACACCGAATATGGCGCCTATCTCATGAACTACCACAGCCGTGTTCCTGTGGTCAGTACCCGCATGGGCACAGCAGCCACACCAGCGAGCGGCTATTTGCCCGGCACCCAGGGAGGGGCTACCGATCCCGGCGAACTGGTGCCGCCCTTGCCGTCCTCCAACCCGACGCTGGTGCCCAATGCCAATATTGTGTTCGGGGGCACCACCGCCAATCGCACGGTTAGAGTTACACCTGTCACCACTGGTTCCGGCACCTCCACCATCACCGTGCGGGTGACCGACGCCTCCGGCGGCAGTGCAACAGACACCTTCACCGTCACAGTGACGCCCGTGAACCAGCCGCCGACGCTCAACGGATTGAGCAACCTCACCATCAAC
>JAAURO010000041.1 GCA_012032215.1 Limnobacter sp. | reverse complement strand
GTCTGGCTGGGGATGACAGCGCTGTACCTTCGGCGTATCAGGCTGCGGACGGACTGAGGAAAACCATGCACTACGTCTCGACCCGGGGCCGCGCGCCCCGTCTTGGCTTTGCCGAAGCGATGATGACCGGCCTTGCCCGCGACGGCGGGCTTTACGTGCCCGAGGCGGTGCCGGTGCTGGCACCGGGCACGGGCACCACGGCAAAGCCCGCCTGCGCTACAGCCTGAACCACCGCACAGCCGGGGTCGGACACGGCAGGAGTTCCCGCATCCGATACCAGGGCTATGCTTTCGCCTTTTTGTAGGCAGGCCACAATGCCTTCTGCACTGGCCCTTTCGTTGTGGGCGTGGTGGGCCATAAGTGGCTTGTGAATGCCTAAAAACTGCAGCAAGCGGGCGGTGTTGCGGGTGTCTTCTGCGGCAATGCGGTCTACCGACGCCAAAACCGATCGCGCCCGTTCACTAATATCACCCAGATTGCCTATGGGGGTGGCCACCACATAGAGCGAGGCGCGGGCTAAAGCGTCAGAATGTGCGGTTGTATTTTTTGCATAACAAAGCGGTGCCGATGTCTACCAAACCTGAATTGTCTTCTATTCCTTGGGCCGCAAGCAAGGACCGTGCCCGGAAACCCCAATTGCCCTGGCAAGAACAAACCAACACACAGGCTGAAAAACAGGTAGCCAAGCCAGGAACGGTGGCCATGCCGCGCAGCAGGGTGCCTGCTGAACTGGCCGTAAAGCGCGCGCATTTGCAGGCTGGACGCGATGCCGAGCAGCTGGCTGCGCAATACCTGGCAGAGCACGGTTTAAGTTTGCTGGAAAAAAACTTTCGTGCCCGTGTGGGCGAAATTGATCTGATTTTGCTGCACCAGGACACCATTGTGTTTGTCGAGGTGCGGTTTCGCAGTGGCCAAACACATGGCAGTGCGGCAGAAAGTGTGTCGGCATTTAAACAACGCCGAATAAACCGCTGCGCCCGCCTGTGGTGGGCCAAAAAGGGTCAACTCACCCGCTGCAACGCCCGTTTTGATGTGGTTACCGTAGAGCCGCAGGGGGTAACTGGCTGGATTCAGTCGGCATGGGTGCTCGATTTCGGGTAAAGCTGTGCAGTATGGCGCAGCCCCACCCTATAATGGCTGCACGATGAATGTCCTCACGGAAAGCGCACCATGGACTTAACCACCCGCATCACCCAGCAGTTCCACGACAGCATTGCCGCCAAGCAGCGTGCCCTGGAGGCCTTGGCCGGGCCTATTGTCCAAGGCATAGACCTGCTGGTGAGCTGTTTAACCAATGGTGGAAAATTCTGGCCTGTGGCAATGGCGGCTCTGCGGCCGACTGCCAGCATTTTGCCGCAGAACTGGTGGGCCGCTTTGAACGCGAGCGCCCTGGTTTGGCGGCCATTGCCTTAACCACCGACACCTCGGCGCTTACCGCCATTGGCAACGATTACAGCTTTAACGAGGTGTTTTCGCGCCAGGTGGCGGCCATTGGCCAACCCGGCGATGTGCTGTTCGTCATTTCCACCAGCGGCAATTCCGGCAATGTGCTGATGGCAATCGAGGCCGCCAGGCAGCGTGATATGCCCATTTTGGCCCTGACTGGCAAAGGCGGGGGGCAAGTGGCCAAAATGCTTTCGGAATCCGATATTCACTTGTGCGTGCCTAGCGAACGCACGGCCCGCATTCAGGAAATTCATTTGCTTACTTTGCACTGCTTGTGCGATGGCATAGATGTTGTATTACTAGGAGAAGAAGATGACGCGTAAAACCAGATTAACCCCGATTGCCACCCGCATTGCCGCCTATGGCGTGGTTGCCGCGCTGGTGGCCCCGCTGCTTTCTGGTTGTCTGGCCGCTGTAGGGGTGGGCGCTGCCACCGCTGTTTCGTCTGCCGCAGACCGGCGCACAGTGGGCACCCAGGTGGAAGACAACACCATTCACCTGAAAGTAACTGCCACCGTGCAAGACAAATGGAGCGACAATCTGCACGTCAATGCCACGGTGTACAACCGCAAGGTGCTGCTGACCGGCGAGGTGCCTGATCAGGCCACGGCGTCTGAAATCGGCCGCCTGGTGACCAATATTCCGAATGTGCAAGGCGTGATCAACGAATTACAGGTGGCGGGTATCAGTGCATTAACCGCTCGTTCTAACGATGCCTTTATAACCACCAAGGTAAAAGCCGCCTTGCTGGACGCCCAAGATGTGGGTGCAGCCACTTTTAAAGTCACCACCGAAGCCGGTGTGGTGTATTTAATGGGCCTGGTAACCGCGCGCGAAGCCGACCGCGCCACCGACATTGCCGCCACCCAAAGCGGCGTGCGCAAGGTGGTCCGCGTGTTTGAACTGATTTCCGAAGAAGAGCTTGTGCGCATGCGCAAAACCAACAGCGGCGAGCTAAAGCGGTCGAATAGCGGAACCCCCGCGCCTTAAATGACAACCTCGGGCGTTTTGCAAACAGTGCAGCGGTGTGTTGCTTCCTGTTTGGTGGTGCCCGCCCGGCTGTGTGCCATGGGGCGCAGGCATTTTGCGGTGGTGGGCTGCTGCATGGCGCTGGCAGGCTGTTTTGCAAACCCCGCCCCGCAAGTGGTTTTTACCACCCTAAGCGGGCAAACCCTTGGCCCGGCAGATTGCCAGGGCCAGGTAATGCTGGTGAACTTCTGGGCCACCAGTTGCACCACTTGCGTGGCAGAAATGCCCGCCATGGCAGACACCTACAACCAGTTTAAATCCCAGGGGCTGAAAATGGTTGCCGTAGCCATGGCCTACGACAGACCCGATTACGTAGTGAACTTTGCCACCACCCGCAAGCTGCCCTTTGATGTGGCGCTGGATGTAAACGGCAGCATTGCCAAAGCCTACGGCGAGGTGCAAATAACCCCCACCACGTTTTTAATCAACAAGCAGGGCGAGGTGGTAAAAACCTGGGTCGGCAGCCCCGATTTTGCGGTGTTGCGCAAGTTGGTTCAAGAGGAACTGAATCTACCAAGTCCTTTTTAGGAATCCGTTCGCCCAGGCCGGGATGCCCAAGCTGCCAGGGTTACTGTTGGTGCTGGTGCAGCAGAATTTTGGGGAACACGGGGGGGGGGCAGAGCAGCTGCCTGGGGGGCCCTATAGGGGGTTTTTTCTCGAACTTCCTGATAAATAGTGCTCAATATTGGTTTTTGGGCAATAATGATCTGTGCATTTTGTATGCTACGCCCAGAAACTGCCATAACCGCTTGTTCAAGGGTAAGACTTGCATCTGTTTTTAACAGTGCTGTGAGTCTTTCTTTAAACTTCGAGTCAATCCTTACGGTGTTTCGCTTTATCGGACGTTCCACCTCGGGCAACGAGGAAGGCGCAGAGGTTGAAGGACCTGCCTCAGGGGCTGCTGGTGCTGCCACGCGCACAAAACTCCGGCTGCCGATTGGGCCGAGCGGGTCATTTTTTGAAGGCGAGGATTCCTTTGCCTTTTGAAACCCCTCCAAAAGTTTGCTTAAAACCAGAAAGTCTTGATGTTCATTAAACTTAAAGAGCTTAGCAATTGCCCGTGCTCTGTTTTCATGTATGTCCCCTTGTTCTGTTTTTATCTCGCGTAGTTTCAATTCGACGTGTGTTTTAAATACGTCAAGGGCCTTAAATACTGGATGACCTCCCTGAACCCACGTGGAAGAGCGCTCCATATCCCTACCCTGACGCAACGTGGGCAGCGCTGCTAGCACCGCTAAAGCCCCTATGTTGCTACACTCGTAGCCATAAGACTTTAAGACTGTCTGAATCGCCTCCCGAGACGTTATTTCATTGTGGCGCGTGTTGGTAACATGGCTTTCAAAGTCGGCGAGCGAAGGAAGAGGGCGCTGCGAAGGTGTAGCGGCGGAAGGTTTTGCTGTTTGTTGTTGCCCTGCATAAACCTGCTGCCTGTACCAATTTGCCACGGCTGGATTTTTATTCAGAATTTCTTGGGCTTCCTTCCACCCCCCACACGCCTTACGGAAAGCGCTATCAAATGTTAGGGTTGGTTGGTCATTTTCTATGCTCATATACAAGAAGGCCTGAACGCCTTGTTGCAATGAACTTAACAAAGTTATGTTTGGCTGCGGGCTATCATTCGAGGGTTGTTGAACTCTCGCCTGGGGTAGTTTTTCTTGGCTTGGTGCTGCTGACTGCTGAGACTCGGCTCGTCCGATCAAGTTTTCCATAACCCATGTCGGGTTTTGAGCAATATGGGGTTCCTCGTAGTTTTGCGGTGTCAGATTAGGAATCCATACATCTGCGTCTGAGGAAGTGGGTTCTTGGGCATTGTGGTCAACCTCAGGCACGCCTGCGGCTCGTGGGTCGACACTCCCTCTTGGGGTTGTGCTGTGCGGCGGTGCTGGGAGGGTGTTTTTACTCCTCAATGTGGGTACAGCCGGTCTGGGTAAGTTCGCAGCTATTCTACGCACAGTTTGTGCGAAACTGTTTCTGCTGCTGAGAGGACTGTGCTGCCCTCCAGAAGTATCTTGATTGGTGGCGGCTGTAGCTTGGGCCTCAGGGTTGGTTGATGCTGCACCAGCAGGGCGAGTCGATGGCATAGGTGTTTCTCTGAGTTGCGTGTAGGGCGAGCGGTTAAATGCACACGTTGGGTAAACACACAAACAATGCAGTTAGCCTAAATTACAATTTTGTGGCTATTTGGTTGAAAAAGTTCATTTAATTTGGTGTAAAAAGGCGTGGATATTGCACAGTAATCAGGCACTGCAGGAATTGGGTGCTAACTCAAACCGGGGTATGGGGTGCCCAGGCATAACTTGAATGGGTTATTTTGCCACCTTGGCACTTGGCCAAGTACCAGCCATATTCCGTTGGGTTTTAGCGCCATGTCTATGGCGAAGCTGGGCAGCAAATCGCCTGCAAAGGCAACCCCTGTGCTAAGTGCAAAAATGTTGGGGTTAAATGGTTCTACCTTCAGGTCTCGAAAATACCTGAGCATGTGGGGGTCTTTGAGCCCTACCCGAAAGCGTGCGGTAACCGCGTCTGCAAAGCCCATAGGTTGGTCTTTTTCATAGCTGATGAGGCCTTCTACCCACAGTTTTCCAAAGCACAGGGCATCGTTTTCGCCATTGGGGCGTTGCCTGAAATGCACGCCACGCAGCTTTTTAAGGCCTTCCGAGGGCAGCACAATCCAGCGCCCATCGTTGGCCCGAAAAATATTCAGCAACCCAGACATGTCCCACGCGTGCACGGTTTTGCCCACGGCGCTGTTTTTTGGAATAAGACCGCGGGAATACATGTCAATGGCTTCCAGGGTGGGAAGCCTTGCGCACAGGGCGCCGTGGCTGAGTTCGTAGGTTTCGGCGCGTGCGCCTTTCAGCAGGTTTTCTTCGGTGAGAGTGCTGTTGGGGCTGCAGGCAGCAAGCACGCAGGCCAAAAAAAGCAGCAAGCTGCAGGGCCTGGGAACCTTGCAAGGGTATTTGTTAAACGCTGAATCAGGACACCATGAGGTCGGTCAGTTCGCAGTACGACAGCCATTGATCGAGCTTGGAGGCGAGTTTCTCACGGGTCAAGTTTAGCCGATTCAGCAAGGAATCGGATACTTGATCTGTCCAGTCTTCAAAAGCCACCTGGTCTTCCAGGTCGATGGCAAGCGCTGTAGCACAGTGAACCACGCCCGCCAGATTGGGCGCTGCCATGCGCTGCGGAAAGGGGTAAAACCGAATGGCGGAGGTAATGGTGTCTGGCAGTTGCCAGCGTTTGGCAATTTCGGCCCCTACATCGCCGTGGTGAAAACCAAATTTGTTCATTTCCAGCAGTGCGCGGTCGCTGGGGGTTTGGTCTACACAGCCACGGTCGATTTCGGCGGCTTCTTCGGGGTAGCCACCATGTATGGCCAGTATGCCAAGCCCGTGCATGAGGGTTGCGGTATAGGCTCGCTCGGGGTGTTCGTCGGTCCATTTGGCCAATCGCGGGCTATCATGCCGGACAGCACCGACAGGCGCCAGAAGCGTTTCATGTCGAAACCCGGAATATCATTGAACGAGCCAATAAGCCCGGATGCAATCACCAGCGTGCGAATGGCGTTCATACCAACCAGCAGCACGGCTTCTTCCACACTGTCTACCTGCTTGGGCAACCCAAAATGGGCAGAATTCGACATTCGAAGCACTTTGACCGACAAGGCCGGGTCGTGCGAGAGCGGTTCCACAATGGCGGTCAGGCTGGTGTCGTCGTCACTGAGGGTTTGTAAAATTTCCTGCAAGGCTTTAGGGATTGAAGGCAAGGCTTTGGTGCTTTCAAACATCTTGTCCATTGGGCTGCTCAACACGGCTCTCCTTGTGGGTATTTATTGCACTAGAATGCACCTTTTTGCCCAAAAACAAAAGTGTGATTGTGCGTAAACCCTGAGTGTGCCGTTGTCGCCCGCTCAAGAGACACAATCGCCACTACTAGAAGCAGTGCCCGCAACGCCAGCTGCATCGGTGAGTTCGCTGCCTGTCACATCGCTTGCGCAGCTTTCTTCAGGAGCCTCTGATCAACTCGCTGTGGCGCATATATTGAAATTCATGTTCTACCCCGCGTACACCAGTTCAGGTTTTGCGTGGGTTTTGGCACTGACAAGCGACACCACCACACTCGCCAAATGCGGCAATGCCTGCGTAAGCAGCACGCCACACCACGCCCAGGTTTCTGTGCTGTCGTTGAAGTTGCCAATGCCAAGCCCGATGGCCAGGCCTACCAGCAACACCAACAGCAGACTTTCTTCCCATGCTTCGCCCAAGGCTTTTAAAATGCCCGAGCGTGTGGCCAGCTTTGGGGTGCGCAAAAAGGGCATGGGTCTGCCAAACAGCAAGCCGCTAACCACCGCTTTGGCGATGACATAGCTCAAGGAAAGGCCCGCAAGCGTGGCTTTTAACGCCCCACCCAGGCCCGTGCCGACCAGCGCCAGATACAGCGATAAAATCTTGGCTGCCTTAAACACAAAAAAGAACATGGGGAACAGTGAAATGGCCAGGGGTGGTGAGTTAAACAGCACCGGGTTATACAGCATGAGCACCGACCACACCACACCTAAAAACGTAAACATGAGGTTAAAGCCATCGGCAATCCATGGCAGCCAGCCGGCAAAAAAGTGGTAGCGTTGCCCCGCGTTCAGGCGGGTTTTTTTAATCCCGATCAGTTCGCTGAAATGCTCGCGCAAAATTTGCATGGCGCCATAAGCCCAGCGATGGCGCTGTTTTTGTAATCGCTGAAGGTGTCTGGAATCAGACCTTTGCCGTAGCTGTTTTCCAGGTACACGGCTTCGTAGCCGCGCTCGAACAGGCGCAGGCCCAGCTCGGCATCTTCGGTAATGGTGCTTTCGCCCCAGCCCCCCGCTTCTTCCAGTGCGGTGCGGCGCACCATGGTCATGGTGCCATGTTGAATAATGGCGTTGCGTTCGTTGCGCGTTACCATACCTATGTGGAAAAAGCCTTTGTACTCGGCGTAGGCCATGCGCTTGAAAGCCGACTCTTCGGCATCGCGGTAGTCTTGCGGGGCTTGCACCACAGCCACCGATGGTTTTTCAAAGTGGGCCACTAGGTGGTTCAGCCAAGTGGGTAAGACCTGGTAATCGGAATCAATGACTGCAACTACTTCGGCTTCTGGGGCCGTGTGTGTCAAGGCGAAGTTGAGTGCACCTGCCTTAAAGCCCGCCAAGGGGCTGACATGAAAAAACCGGAAGCGTGCGCCCAGCAGTGCGCAATGGCGCTCAACAGGTTTCCAGGTGGCTTCGTCCTTGGTGTTGTTGTCGATAACCAGCACTTCAAAGTTGGGATAATCCAGACTGGCCAATGCGTTCAGGGTTTGAATCAGCATGTCTGGGGGTTCGTTGTAGGCGGGCACATGCACCGACACCTTGGGCAAAAACCCTGCAGGTAGGGCCTTGGGGCCGATAGAGCGCCTGCGCCTGCGGTACCACATGGCTTCGGCCCATTCGTGGGCTTCTGCAAACACCACCAGGCACACGCCCACTACACCGATCAACAAAAATACGCCCACTGTTAAACTTAGCCAGTTGTGGTATTGCTGGGTGTAGTCGAACACAATGTAAATCAGCACCGAGGCAATGGCAAAGGCGGTCAGGCTTAAAAAGGCACGCCCCCGGTTTTTCAGGGTGGCGCTATCGACCAGCAGCACACAAAACAGCAGCAACCCAAATACGGCAGAAGCGGTTGCTAGCAGTTTCCATTGTGGAATGGCAATAATGGGTTGGGTCATTTCAAACTTGTGCTGGCGCTCAATGTTGTACACGCCCCAGTGGCCGCCAATGCTGCCCTCGATGTCGCTTTTCCAGGGTTGGTCAAAGGCTTCCATGACGTAGTAGGTGTAGCCTTCTTTTTCAGCGCGATCAATGAACTGGCGCAAAAATATGGCCTGGTTGGAGCTTGATGCCACCGCCTCGTCAATCGAGCGACCCCGGCTTGGCCAGCCCACTTCTGCAATCACGATGGGCTTGTCGGGAAACGTGGCCTTTAAAAGATTCATTTTGTCCACGATATATTGCACGGAGTCTTTTAAGGCAATACCTTCCCAGAAGGGCAGCATGTGCACTGCCAGGTAATCGACGTGTTCGGCCAGTTCGGGGTATTTAATCCACTCGTGCCAAGGCTCTGCGGTGCTGATGGGAATGTCGGTCTGGGTTTGCAGTATCTTGAGGTAGGTAATCAGCTGATCAACTGGCAAATCTTTGCGCAGCAAGGTTTCGTTGCCCAAAATAACCCGTACCACGTTGTAGGGTTGCTGAGCGGCGGTAATGGCCAGGCGTGCCACCTCTTTTTGGTTGGCGATGGTGTCTTGCCCCAGCCAGCCACCCAAGGCCATATTGATGCTGTATTTTCTGGCAAGTGTGGGTATTTCAGAAAATACCTCTCCCACGGTGTAGGTACGTATTGCGTGGGTGGAGCCCGCGAGCAGGGCCAAATCGCTATCGATTTCGCGGGCGCTGGGCGATGTTCCCTCTATGGGCGTTTGCCCGCTTCGGTAGGGTGAAAATGCAAAACCAGGAATTTCCTTGGGCCAGGGGGGTTCTTCAATGGGTTGGTTGCTGTAGCTGTACACGCCCAGTATGAGGCAGATCATCACCAAGGCAATAAGGATGGAAGACACGGCGTTAGAGCGCCCAGTCTGGCGTGTATCAAAATTCATGTGTGGGGTGCTTCAAAGGAGGAACAGCAAACAACAAACCAACAAAAAAGCCAGCACAAACTGCCAATGCGGTGGTTTAACAAAGTAAATGGCAAAACCCTGTCACCAACGCACAAGCAGTCAGAAAGAATACACGTTTTGTGGTGCGGTTAGGCGATCAGGGTGGGGTAACCGCTTGCAGTGTGGGTTTTGTGATGGTGCTTACAGGGTTACCGGGTGTAATCAGCTTTGGGAGAAATTGCATAAAAATTAAATTTAATCAATAATTATTTTTATTTTAAGTAATTTTTTGCTTTGCCCGCATTTTAAGAGACTCGACAATGCCTTCTTCGGTAAGCCGCTCTCCCCGAGCGATGTCAGCAGAGACCCCGGCCCGCCAGTGGCTCGGCAACGCCGTTGGGGATGCGTCTGATTCAGCTTTTTTACTATCTTCGTCAAGCAGTAGATAAATCAAATCAGGCTCTTACTGCGTTTTGTGATTCAGACTTGGGCACCGTGGACTACTCGCAACCGCTGAACCTTTGCAGAGAAACGCTGAAAGATTTCATGGCCCTGGAACAGCACGTAAAGGCAATAAGTTCCAATAAGGCTAGGCAGGACTATAGAACTTTGGCTAAAACTGTGCATATGAATTTTATTCAATTGCTGGATTCTTCGGTTACAGAAAAGTTGATAATTCATTGTTTCTATAATGCTTATGTAATTGTCAAGCCTCGTCTGATTGTAAATTATTTTTCTAAACAATTCAGGCTGTTTTTTCTGCCATTTTTTCAAGGCGTCAACAGGACAAAGATGCCCGAGATTGCGTTGTGGAATGCTGTGGTTATAGAC
>JAAURO010000040.1 GCA_012032215.1 Limnobacter sp. | reverse complement strand
ATGCCGAGCTGCCAGCAGCGAACAAATCCACTCCCGTTTTTGCCGCCCACGGCACCAACGATGGAGTAGTTCCCTGCCAGCGCGGCGAGCTCGCGGCTAAAAACCTGCAAGCCAAAGGCATGCAGGTTACCTGGAAAACATATCCGATGGAGCACAGTGTGTGCGGTGAGGAACTACAAGACATTGCCAGCTTTTTGAAACTCTGCTTTGGCCAATAGAAACCGAAAACACGTTCAACATATAGCTGGAAAACTATAATATGGCATAGGTTTTACGGTTCTTTATTGCCCTGGCGCTGTGGGCTGTGGCTCCCGGCGATTCTGACATATTGAACTTGAGCTGCTCGTTGCCGGTTTTCCGTTATTGCAGTTCGAACAGAATGCCTATGCGAGCAGTGGTGTTGTGTTGTGTTTGCTCAACACCAGTTTCGTCCACGCCAAAATACAGGCTTTGGTTGGCGCTCAGCTTGCGCACAAACGCCAAACCACGTGGCTGAAACGACTGAGAGCCTATAGAAGCCACACCGCCGCCCAGCACCACATCGGTTGCATCGTCCATTTTTAAATGAAAGCCCAGATTGCTGACAGTAAAACCAGGCGCAGCAGAACGTGCAGCTTGCGCAGACAGCGCAGGTAGCCGGGCTTGCAACCCTTCGCCAACATTGCCCACCGATTCACGAGGCACCACACGGTTAGGTGCGCCAAGACTTTGTGCTTGCTGCAGCGAATAGGTTTTGTGAAATTTGCTCAGTTGCCAGGAAAGGCGCAAGCCAAGGGTATCTGCGGCACAGGCACCCTGTGCCGCACTGAGCAGCAAGGCAGCCAAAGCAGAGCGAACAATCAACAAACGCATTCAGAGAAGTCCAGGCAAGTATTGGGCGATTACTTACAGTGTAAGAACTTTGACGACAAGTGAACATGCCCTGATGGGGGTCACTATTTGTAAGGAACTGTGAGCAATTGGAAGTAAGAGAGCTGCTTATTGCTTGCTTGTTACCAGACAATAGGCAGAGCATTGATGCCACCACCTGCTCCGGCTGGGTTGTTTACCAGCACAGAGCAGGTGGGATTATTGGCATCCCCAAGGGGATTCGAACCCCTGTTACCGCCGTGAAAGGGCGGTGTCCTAGGCCTCTAGACGATGGGGACAGAAACCGTTTTTTGCCAGTGGTGGAGGTAAGCGGGATCGAACCGCTGACCTCTTGCATGCCATGCAAGCGCTCTCCCAGCTGAGCTATACCCCCTAACAAAGACCGCGATTATGAGACGTTTTAAAAAGCTTGTCAACCACTGCTGAAAAAATTTTCAACCGACCCTCGCGGGGCACCCAGAACTGCTTTACCGACTTCCCTGTTTTACCGACTTCCTTCGCACCTGGCTGTACCAAGCAAATCGAGCAAGCGGAATTATACAGAAAAAGAGTTAAACTGCAAGAAGCATTCCAGGCATTTTTCTGGGTGACGCGAAACCACGACTGCACCTACCACCAACCCACATTTATCACACAAGACACCCATGAAATATTGCAGCAATTGCGGCTCTGAAGTCGAATACAAAATTCCCGCAACCGACAACCGCGAACGGGCGTGTTGCCCCGCTTGCAACACAGTTCACTACGTTAACCCCAAAATTGTGGTTGGCACCATTCCGGTATGGCAAGACAAAATCCTTTTGTGCAAACGCGCCATAGAACCGCGCCATGGATATTGGACGCTACCCGCCGGCTTTATGGAACTCCACGAAACCACCCACGCAGGAGCACTGCGTGAAACCTGGGAAGAAGCACAAGCCCGTGTTGAATTGGGGCCACTGTTTACCTGCCTGGATGTGCTGCGCGCCGAACAGGTGCACCTGTTTTACCGCGCCACTCTGTTAGAACCCACCTTTGGTGCCGGGCCCGAAAGCCTGGAAGTTGGCCTGTTTGGCGAGGCAGAAATTCCCTGGGATGAGTTGGCTTTTAAAACAGTCAGCACCACATTGACCCGTTTTTTTGAAGACAGGCAGGCCGGTTTTTATGGACTGCACACCGGCGATGTATTCGAACCCACCCACTGGACCCCCTCTCACTTCAAAGGCTGAGGTTGTGGTTTCAAAAGAGTCGGTGCAACTTGCCTGGGTGCAACACCCCAGCGAATTTCCGCCTACCAACAATGCCCTGGCACAGCCCAACGGGCTTTTGGCTGCGGGCGAAGCCATTGATGCAGACTGGCTGACAGCGGCTTACCAGCGCGGCATATTTCCTTGGTATTCCGCAGGCGAGCCCGTGTTGTGGTGGACACCCAGCCCAAGGGCAGTGCTGTTTACGGAGCACTTCAAGTCAAGCCGTTCACTGAGAAAAACCCTGCGCCAACACGCACAAGACCCAAACCGATGCATCACGCTTAATCGTGCTTTTGAAGAAGTGATGCGTGCATGCAGCGCACCGCGTGCAGGTCAAAATGGAACCTGGATCACAGAATCCATCACACAAGCGTATTGCGACCTGCACAGGCAAGGCCTTGCACATTCGGTAGAACACTGGTTTAAAGGCGAACTGGTGGGCGGCCTGTACTGTGTTGCACTGGGGAAAATGGTGTATGGCGAAAGCATGTTTTCGCGTCAGACAGACGCCTCAAAAATAGCATTTGCCCATTTCGTGGCTTGGCTAAAAGCACAAGGTGTGCACATAATAGACTGTCAGCAGGCAACCCGTCATCTGATGAGTTTTGGCGCCACCGTTGTTCCGCGCGCAAGCTTTGAAGAACAGATGCGGCAAGCCCAGGCCCAACCCGCATTGAACTGGCAGGCAACCACACTGAGCGCATGGCATGACGAATCCTAAAGAACTCCCCTTTTCAACACTGCAGTTTTATTCCACAGCGCCCTACCCCTGCAGTTATCTGCACGATCGCCTGGCAAGATCCCAGGTTGCCACGCCCAGCCATTTGATCAATGCCGATGTATACAGCGAACTGGTACACCTGGGTTTTCGGCGCAGCGGGCTTTTTACCTACAAGCCCCATTGCGATGGCTGCAACCAATGCAAGCCCTACCGCCTGCTGGTCGGTGAATTCAAGCCCAATCGCAGTCAGCGTCGTGCCGCCAAAACCCTGCAAAGCCTGACCCACAGCGTACAACGCCTGCATTTCGATCTTGAACACTACAATCTTTATCTGAAGTACCAGGCTACTCGCCATCATGGTGGGGGCATGGACGAAGACAGCCGCGACCAGTATTCACAGTTTTTGTTGCAAAGCCGGGTAAACACCCGCCTGGTTGAGTTTCGCAATCCGCAGGGTGAATTAAAAATGATCTCCATCATCGACATTTTGTCGGATGGACTGTCTTCGGTTTACACCTTCTTCGATCCCGATGACAAAACCGGGTTGGGCGTGTATGGCATTTTGTGGCAAGTCAACCAATGCATTGATTTGAAACTGCCCTACCTCTATTTGGGCTACTGGATTGAAGAAAGTTCAAAAATGAAATACAAAGCCGACTTCAAGCCCGCCGAAATCAACCACGCAGGCAAGTGGATTACCCTGCATCAGCTTGTTAAACCTGCAAAGTAAACAGCTCGCTTCGTCATGGTCTGGCGTAAGCTGTTAACCTGTATGCCACCGATTCCTGCTGTTGGCGACGTTCGCCTGAGTGATTGTTACTGCCATGAGTTTGCCCTACACCCTGATTAAACCGCTTTTGTTCAGCTTAAATCCAGAGCATGCCCACCACCTTGCATTTGCTTCGCTACAGCGATTAAACCGCTGGGGGTTATTAAAGCCCTTTCTGCCTGCTCCCGTTTCCGATCCTGTGCAGGCAATGGGATTAACCTTTCCCAACCGTGTGGGCCTGGCTGCAGGGCTGGATAAAACGCCGCCTGGCTTGATGAACTTGGCGCATTGGGTTTGGCTTTCTGGAAGTGGGCACCGTCACCCCTTTGCCACAGGCAGGCAATCCCCAAACCCAGGCTGTTTCGCATACCGCAGGTGCAGGCGCTGGTTAACCGCATGGGGTTTAACAACGATGGCATCGAACAATTAATACACCATGTACGCAACAGCAACTACACGGGTGTCCTGGGCATCAACATCGGCAAAAATGCGACAACCCCCAACAATCAGGCCAATTCCGACTACCTGAAAGCCCTGGAAGCCGCCTACCCCTTGGCCAGCTACATCGCGGTGAATATTTCGTCTCCCAACACCAAAGACTTGCGTGACCTGCAAGGGGGCGACTCGCTGGAATCGCTGCTCTTTGAGCTAAAGGCCGCGCAACAACGCCTGGCCGATGAGCACGGGCAATACAAACCACTGGCCCTGAAAATTGCCCCCGATCTGGAACCAGAGCAAATTCTTGCAATTGCCGAGCGCCTGCTTAAATACAAGTTTGACGGTGTTATTGCCACCAATACCACCATTGCCAAAAGCACCATTGCCCACCTTCCGCACGGGGAAGAACAAGGTGGCTTGAGTGGCGCACCCGTGGCAGAAAAATCTAACCGGGTAATTCGTGCACTCTATTCGGTTTTGGGCGATGAAATTCCGATCATTGGTGTGGGCGGGATTTGCAGCGGCGCCGATGCCGTAGAAAAAGTACGTGCGGGCGCCAAACTGGTGCAAATATACACAGGGCTTATCTACAAAGGCCCTGGTTTGGTTACCGAATGCGCAGCCACTATTGCTTACAACTGCAAAAGCTCTGGATGACGCACTGCACAATAGGGTTTACACTGGCCATATGATGGAACACGCAATTTTTCCAATATGGATTGTTTAACCCCCTTTGAGCACCACCCACCCATGACGCACGATACGCCTGCAAAAACCAGTATTCAGGTTATTGAGCGCATGATGCAATTGCTGGATGCCCTGGCGCAGCACCCCGATCCGGTGGCATTGAAAGACCTTGCAGCACAAACCAGGCTACACCCTTCTACCGCGCACCGCATTTTGAATGACATGGTGACCTGTCGCCTGCTAGACCGCACCGACCCCGGCTTATACCGGCTGGGCATGAGGCTGCTGGAATTGGGGAATTTGGTCAAGGCCAGATTAAATGTACGTGATGCCGCACTGGAACACATGAGAAAACTGCACCGCCAGATAGGACATACCGTGAATCTGGCTGTTCGCCAGGGCGATGAGATTGTATACATAGAGCGCGCTTACAGCGAACGCTCGGGCATGCAGGTGGTGCGCTCGATTGGTGGACGAGCGCCGCTGCACTTAACCTCCACAGGCAAACTGTTTCTGGCCAGCGACACCCATGAGAATGTGAAAGCTTATGCCCGGCGCACACGATTGCGCAAAAGCACCAACAACAGCATCAGCGGTTTAAAGCCGTTGCTGGAAGAATTGACCGAGATTCGCAAAGAAGGCATTGCCAAAGACAACGAAGAGCTGGAACCCGGGGTGCGCTGCATTGCAGCAGGCATATTCGATGATTCTTCGCGGCTGATTGCGGGGTTGTCTATTTCGGCACCCGCTGAACGTGTGCAGGAAAAGTGGCAGCAAGTACTTACACAAACTGCGCAACACATCAGCCTGTTTTTAGGCTGGCCTGGCCCTACCAAGGCGACCAGCACCAATAGCGAAGACCTGCGCTAAAGTAACCTATCTGGAGGAAGCAACAAATTCGCGCAGGCGTTCGGCATCCGAAGTGCGGGCAGCGCGCCCGATTGAATCCAGCAACACAATAACCACATTGCGCTTGTTGATGCGGGTTTTCATGACCATGCAACGCCCGGCCTCGTTGATATAACCGGTTTTTTGCAAATCAATGTCCCATTCCGGTTTTTTAACCAGATGGTTGGTATTTCTAAATGCCAGCGCCTTGCCCTTGCGGTACACGCTGTATTCGCGCGAGGTGGAAAACTGGCGAATCAGTTTAAAGCTGGATGCGTGCATAACGAGCAGCGCTAAATCATTGGCGCTGGAGCGATTGTCGGAAGAAAGCCCTGTTGGCTCTACGTACAGGGTGTGTGTCATGTGCAGCGCTTGTGCCCTGGTATTCATGGCACGCACAAAAGCTGTTTTTCCACCCGGGTAGCTGCGCCCCAGCGCAGAGGCGGCCCGGTTTTCTGAAGCCATAAGGGCCAGATGCAGCAGCTCTTCGCGCGAGTATTTATCGCCCGCACGCAAACGGGAAGAGGTGTGCTTGTAGTTGTCGTAATCGTCAGGGGTGATTTCGATGATGTCTTTCATGGACAACCCTGCCTCCAGGGTAACCACAACGGTCATGAGTTTGGTAATAGAGGCTATTGGCAACACTGCGCTGGGGTTTTTCGCAAAAATGACCTCCTGGCTGTCGGCATCGGCGACAAGCGCCACCGAGCTTTTTAAATCGAGGGGGTCATGGGCCTGCTTGAGCCCAGCCAACACTCCCACTGAAGCGCCACCCGCCAGAACGGGTTGCCAGGCCAATGCGGTCAACAGGAGACTCAGAGCAATTAAAGGAGAGGTGCGCATGGGGTTCCAACTGAAGTCCAGTACTCATTGTAAAGAAATTTCGGCAGTTTGACTTAACCACAATGGGCTATTTTTAACATTTTTACCCCCTATCTTTACTACGAATTGTGTGATGAACCTCTTCCAATCACCCCCGGCAAGCGCCCGCCCGCAAGCAGAACGAAAGTACTTTTTGCATCGCACCAATTTTCTATTGACAGCCCCCCCGTATTGAGTAACATAGTTGCTTGTGCAGCGCAGCAAGCAGCCAGAAATTCGCCCTCGGTACTTGTTTGCACTTATCGATTGTCGTGCACACGCTGCAAATATCACTACCCATAATCAGGAGCAAACCCTATGTTTATTAATCCCGAGCAGTTGATTGAAGCCCAAAAAAAACAGTTAAAACTACTGCTAAGCTTGGGCCAGAAAAGCTTTCTCAAATTCGAAGAAACTGTCGAGCTCAACATGAACACGGCAAAAAATTCTTTGGATGAAACCGGCGAGGCCCTGAACTCGCTGACATCTGTCAAAGACGTTCAAGAACTGATGACTCTCATTGGCTCTTTGGGCCAACCAGTCGCAGACCGTGCAATGGCCTACAACCAGGAACTCTACAAACTTCTGTCTGGCATAGCGACTGAAGCCAGTGCCACTTTTGAAGCCCAGGTTTCTGAAAGCAACAAAAAACTGGTTGAAATGGTTGAAACAGCCACTAAAAACGCGCCGGCCGGCAGTGAAAGCGCGGTTGCCTTTATTAAATCAGCCTTGAGCGCAGCCAACAGCGCCTACGATTCGGCCAGCAAGGCGGCCAAGCAGGCGGTTGAAATGGCAGAAACCAACCTGACCAGTGCTACACAGGCGGCCAGCAAAGCCACCAAAAGCGTTGCAAAAAAGCAGCCGCCTTGATTTAAAAATTTATTGAGTTGTCTCCTCGTTCCTCTCAGGAACGCTGTGCCTTGCCAAAATGGCAGAGCATTCAAAACCCACCCACTCTTTCAGAGGGGTGGGCGTTTTTTGCCGCGCACATAAGCACGCATAAGCACGCACACTTAACGTTTTGCTTGCTGATACAGCGGCATCACCTTGGATGCATACACCCGCAAATCGGCCATGCGATTCTCGGGCGAGGGGTGGGTAGACAGCAACTCAGGGGGCGAACCGCCGCCCTGCGAAGACATTTTAGACCACAGTGAAATAGCGGCTTGCGGGTTGTAGCCTGCACGCGCTGCTAGTTCTACCCCGATGCGGTCGGCTTCTGTTTCGTGTTTTCTGCCATAGGGTAGCGTTAAAGTAACATTGGTAACCATGCCTGCCAAATCGCGGGCACCTGCCCCCAACCCCAAACCTGCAGCAAGAATATCCAGCCCTACGCTGGTGGCCAGTTGCTGGCTCACACGTTCGCGGCTGTGTTCGCGCAGGGCGTGTGCTATTTCGTGGCCCATAACCGCGGCAATTTCGTCATCGCTAAGATTCAGCTTGGTGATTAGCCCGGAATACACAGCCATTTTTCCACCGGCCATGCACCAGGCGTTCAACTCTTCGGATTTCAGCACATTCACCTGCCAGTTCCAGGAGACTGCGTCTTGACGAAAGACCGAAGTTTGGGGAATCAGCCGATTGGCAATGGTTTTTACCCGTTTGTACATGACCTTGTCGGTGTTAAGTGTGTTTTCTTGTTGGGCTTTTTGAATGATTTCTTCGTAAGCCTTGGTAGCACTGGATTCTATTTCTTGCGCAGACACCACAACAAACTGAGGGCGGTCTACCCCCACTGCCCCGGCGTTGGTGGTTTGAACCGATTGGCAGGCTGATAGGGTTAAAGACACGGATAAAGCCAGCACAGGCTTTGCCAAGCGCTGCTTGAGCACACAAAAAGAAGAAAGGGGTGAAAGCTTCATGCCGTTGTTTCCATTAAATTTTTTATTAAACTTCTATGAATTGAGCGATTTTCATTGCGTGTTTTTCTGGATTCTAGCGAATTTTTAACGGACCGATTCCGCAGCATGTTGACTGCCGCGCTGCTTCGGCTGTGTTGCAGGCAAAAACCAAAAGCTCAACACAAATGCGGCCGCACCAGCTATGCCAGCCAGCGCAAACACGGAACTGGCACCCCAGGCAGACCAAGCCAGCTTACCGGCAAAAGTGCCCGTGGTGCCGCCAAGCCCATACGCAATGGTGACATACATGGCCTGCCCTCTCACCACCAGGCTGTGGTTTAACCTTGTGCGCAACCAGGCCACGGTAGCGGTGTGGTGTGCTGCAAAAGTGAGACAATGGCCGGCTTGTGCCAGGAACAACACCCAGAAAAACCGGGGAACGCTGCCAGCATGGCAAAGCGCACTGCGCACGCCAAAAACGATACACGCAACCACATGACCAGACTCAGCTTGTGAAACAGTGTGCGCTGCAGGGCAAAAAACACAATTTCGCAAACAACCCCAAACGCCCACAAAAAACCGATTCGAAATTCTGAGTAGCCATATTCCTGCAAATACAGCGAGAAAAAAGCATACAGGACACCATGGGCAAACAGCATGAAAAACGCAGCCAGCCAGAACAGCTGCAAATCGCGGGGTTGCAGCAAAAGCCGCAGACCGAAACGCGATCGGGAAAGTTGGGGCTTTGCTTGCACATTGGAGGAAACCGAAAAGTGCTGGTTTGGTAATTCAGGAGAGGATGAAGCCGCAAAATAGCCAATTGCCCTGGAAGACCCTGGCTCTTGAAACCCGCACGCCGCCACAAACGCCAGAGCCAACGCACACCAGACCCACACGGCATAACTGGTATAGCCCAGAAAGTCTGCACACCAGCCGAAGCCCAGCACCGTGGCTACAAAGCCCACCGAACCATACACGCGTACCCGACCATACATGCCGGGTGAACCATGACACACATCCATGGCATGTGCATCGGCAAGAGGGACCAACCCAGACACAGCCAGGTTCATGCACACGATGGCGAGCAGCAGCGCTACTGTGCTGTGCACCTCCAGGAACACGAAGCCCGAACAAACGAGACCTGCCAAAGCGCCCAGGCGCAACCACCGCACCCGCAAGCGGGTGCGATCAGCCAACCAGCCCCAGATCAAAGGGCCTACGATGCGCATGGCCTGCATAGACCCTAAAGCCAGGGCAATCACATTCAGCCCATGGCCTGTCGATTTTAAATAAGGGCCAAGAAAAGGGGTGTACAAGCCAACAAAGCCGAAGTAAGCCGCATAAAAAAGCCCTAGCCAGGCCAACTGAATAGCGGGGCTTCTGGCGCTTGACGCGCCGCCAGCCTGAAGCGGTGACTTCAAGAAGATTCCAGGGTGCGTGCCAGAAGCAGCAGGTCTTCCCAGGCGGCGCCTTGGCAGAAGGCGTGCGGAGCAAGTAAGCGGGGTGGTAGGTAACCACTGCAGGTATTGCTTGCCCGGCCATGTTGGCCTGATGCACTCTGCCGCGCAGTTTGCCAACGGCATCTTGGGTGTTTAGCACGCTGCGAATGGCAAACGCACCTGCCAGCAGCAACACCTTGGGTTGATTCAAGGCAATTTGCTGCTGCAGGAAAGGCAGGCATTGTGCAATTTCCAGGGGCTCTGGGTTGCGGTTGCCGGGTGGTCTGCATTTAAGTACATTGGCAATGT
>JAAURO010000039.1 GCA_012032215.1 Limnobacter sp. | reverse complement strand
GGGGCATTGCAAAATAGCAATAACCCAGGTTACGCTGGACTTAATACACCACTTGGCCAAAACCCTACCGCCTCAGTCTCCTTGCGCCGCACAAAACACACAAACGAACCAAACCGACAGTGCAAGAAGCCAGATACAAGGGTTGGAAGCACTCGGTCCCAATGCAGTGCAAGAATATTTAAGCACAGTAGGGATGGAGAAATTCATTGAGGCCACCTTCAAATCGATTGCCGTGGCAGTAGCCGGCCCCTCGCACAAAAGACTCGGATTCAAAGAATTCTTTGATGTAAAAAACCCCAAAGAAGGCACGGGGGCAGAACGAATGGCATCTTGATAGAAAACCCTTTCTAATCACGTGCATCACCACCTTGCAAGGTAAACCCACCGAGTTTGTCAGCGATCAGGTTAAAACCGAGCAGTTTGAAAGACAAGGAAATGCATTCGTACCAAAAGAAAATACCTCTTTTAACCCCGAGCACGATATTCAAACCCTGGAACCAGGGTATTTTCATTTGTTCGCTGCAGAAGGATTAAAGCAACTGGCCGCAAAAAACGAAAAAACAGAACCCAAGCTGCTTTTACACCGTGCACCCAAAGACCCTTCTGGGAAGCGGGTAATTTTGCTGACTCGACTTGCGCAAAGTCAATTTTAGGCTTGCGGAAAAAGTGCTGTAGAATTCACTACAGCTGGAAAACCATAGGGGGAAAAATGTAATATAGCATATTATGGTTTTCCAGCCATAACTCACCTCTTCAGCGAATTACACCAAACCCCGCCACAAAAACCGGTACACAAACCCCGGGAAACCCGCAACCAGATACAGGCATGCAGTCACCGCATAAAACTGCCACGCCTGGGGATGCACAGCACCCACAACCGTTTCCAGCCACACGGCCACACCCAATACCAGTGCGTAACCAGCAAGCAGTTCCAGAACACGCACACCGCCCGGCTTTTTGGCAAACTCGCGCTGCGATCCCTGCTCAAGGCCTTTACGCTTGGCACCGGGCTGCCAGTGCATGCCCAAAACACGGTCCGACACAAAAGGCCCGTTGGCGCACAACACCGCCAGCAAACCCAGCACCATGTAGGCAACGGTTGTATTCATAAATTACAGAAGTGCACGCAACATGAGTTCGGCGCACAAGGCCATTAGTGGTGCGGGCAATAAACCAAGCCCGACAACACCAAGCCCGTTCAGGCCCAGCGCAGCGCGCGACGAACGGTTAACCGCCACCTCGCCATGCAGATTGGGTTCTTCGAAATACATGGTTTTCACCACGCGCAGGTAATAAAACGCACCCACCAAACTCAACAGCACCGCATACACAGCAAGCCAGGTTTGCCCACTGGCTACCAAGGCTTTTAGCACCGCCAGTTTTGCCACAAAGCCCACCGTGGGGGGAATACCCGCCAAAGAGAACATCAGCAGCAGCATAATCAGGGCCAGCCAGGGCGAACGCTTGTTCAAGCCCTTCAGGTCAGAAATCTGCTCAACCTCTACGCCTTTGGTGCTCATGGCCATAACAATGCCAAAAGTGCCCAAAGTAGTAAGTACATAGGTTACGGTGTAGAACATGGAAGCACTGTAAGCCTCTGCCATGTTGAACGAATCGCCCGCCACCAGGCCCGATGCCATGCCCAGCAGCATAAAGCCCATTTGCGCAATGGTAGAAAATGCCAACATGCGCTTGAAGTTGCTTTGTGCAATGGCAGCCAGGTTGCCCAAGCCCAGCGACAACACGGCCAGCACCCAACAGCATTTGCTGCCAATCGGCCGTGAATGCAGGCAAACCATCTACCAAAAGGCGCATCAGCATGGCAAATGCCGCCAGTTTTGGTGCACTGCTAATCAGCAAGGTTGCAATCGACGGCGAACCCTCGTAAACATCGGGCACCCACATGTGAAACGGCACGACACCCAGCTTGAAAGCCAAGCCTGCCACCAAAAACACAAGCCCAAACACAAACACAATGTTCATCGAGCCTTTTGCCCTTCCCACTTCTGCGCCAGCCTGCGCAATGGCTGAAAACTCCAAAGACCCCGTTGCACCGTAAATCATGGACATGCCATACAACAGGAAACCCGAAGCCAGCGCACCCAATACAAAATATTTCATGGCTGCTTCTGTAGCAGCCGCTTTTTCACGCTGCATTGCAACTGCTGCGTACAAAGAAAGTGAAAGCAGCTCTACGCCGAGATACACGGTCAGAAGACTGTTGGCAGAAATCATGACCATTTGCCCCAGCAAGGCAAACAGCACCAGTGCATGTAGCTCGCCTTTGAACATGTCACGCACTTTGGCGTAGTCGGCACCCACAATAAGCGTAAAAGCAATGGCCAAAGCAGCAAAGCCTTTCAAGCCAAGCCCCATGGCATCGCGGACATAGTGCCCACCAAAAGTGATTTCAGTCGAGGTGCTGCCAGCCAGCACCAGGCAACAGGCCCCCAAAGCCATGCAGAAAGCACCACCACATGGTGCAACATCGGCAAAATACGCCCCTTGGTAACGCTGTCTGCCAGCAGGAACACGCAGGCAAACAGAGCCAGTGCAATTTCTGGCAAGGCAAGCAAATAATTCATCTGTTCCACTGAAATTCCTCGATCAAAGCTTGGACTGAGCCACATGGTGCAACAAGGCATCCACACTGACCTGCATCACATCGGTAAAGGGCTTAGGGTACAGCCCCATGGCCAGCACAAACACAGCCAGGGCTCCCAGCATTAAAAATTCGCGGCAATTAATATCGGACAACCCGGCCACCTGTTCGTTGGCCACCTTGCCAAAGACCACCCGCTTGTACATCCACAAAGAGTACGCCGCACCAAAGATCAGCGTTGTGGCGGCTAAAAGGCCTATCCAGAAGTTGTATTGCACCGCCCCCAGAATAACCAGAAATTCGCCTACAAACCCACTGGTGGCGGGCAAGCCGGCATTGGCCATGGCAAACAACAGAAAAAACGCGGCAAATTTGGGCATGGTATTAACCACCCCGCCGTAGGCAGAAATTTCACGGCTGTGTACGCGGTCGTACAACACGCCAATACACAGAAACATGGCACCGGACACAAAACCATGGGAGATCATTTGCACAATGGCACCCTGCATGGCCAAGCCCTGGAACATGAAAAAGCCCAAGGTAACAAAACCCATGTGCGCAATCGAAGAATACGCCACCAGTTTTTTCATGTCTTGTTGCACCAGTGCCACCATGCCAATGTACACCACTGCAACCAGCGAGAGCACAATCATGAAGCTGGCCATTTCGTGGCTGGCATCGGGCGCAATAGGCAGCGAGAACCGCAAAAAGCCATACGCACCCAGTTTCAGCATAATGGCTGCCAAGACCACCGAACCCCCGGTAGGCGCTTCCACGTGGGCATCGGGCAGCCAGGTATGCACAGGCCACATGGGTACTTTTACCGCGAAAGCCAACAGAAAGGCGCAGAAAATCAACACCTGCTCGGTCATGTCCAGCGGCAGGCTGTGCCAGGTTGCAATGTCGAAAGTGCCCGACTGCAATTGCAGATAAATAATGGCGACCAAAGTCAACAACGACCCCAGCAAGGTGTACAGAAAAAACTTGAATGCTGCATACACGCGGTTGGCACCGCCCCACACGCCCACAATCACGTACATGGGAATCAGGGTGGCCTCAAAAAACACATAGAACAACAGGCCATCGAGTGCAGCAAACACACCGATCATGAGGCCAGATAAAATCAGAAAAGCGGCCATGTACTGGGCAACCCGCTCTTTAATCACTTCCCATGCTGCAACCACCACAAAAATGGTAATGAGTGCGGTCAGAATGACAAACCACACCGAGAGGCCGTCTACACCAAGGTGATAGCTTGCGCCAAACGCATCAATCCAGGGCAGGTTTTCCGTAAACTGGAAAACCGCCGTAGATGCATCGAACTGAAAATACAAAGGCAAAGTAACCAGAAAACTGAGCAAAGCCCCCAAGAGCGCAAAGCCACGTACAGCGGCCGCGTTTCTGTCGTTACCCATGGCCATAATAAGCACACCGAATGTAATCGGTAGCCAAATCGCCAAACTGAGATAAGGAATATTCTGCATCTGTTCTTTCCAAAGGGATGGGAAACCCCGTCCGGGTCTTTAATATTTCAAGGAGATAAACGCAACAATCATGGCCAATACGCCAAGAATCATGGCAAAAGCATAGTGGTAGATGTAGCCGCTCTGCGCATACCGCACCACACCCGCTACAAAGCCAACCAGTCTGGCGGCCCCATTCACCAGCAAGCCGTCGATAAGGGTTTTATCGCCTACCCGCCAAAACAGTTTGCCCAAACCACGAGCCCCACCGGCAAATACCACCTCGTTGAATTTGTCCATGTAGTACTTGTTGTCCAGCAAGGTGTGCACAGGTTTCAGGACACGCATAAAAGCGGCAGGAATGGCGGGCACAAACAGATAACACACTGCCGCACTAAGCACGCCTGCCAAAGCCAGCCAGAACGGCAGGGTTTGAAATGCATGCATGCCCATGCCAACCGCACCGTGAAATCCTTCTTTGAGCTCGGCCATGGCACCATGCTGCGGCAGCACACTGATTACGCCCTCAAAGAAGTTACCCACCAGTAAAGGCTCTATGGCCAAATAACCGATGAACACAGAAGGGATAGCCAGCAAAACCAAGGGCAGTGTAACCACCCAGGGCGATTCATGCGGAGTAAGCGGGCCGTGGTGTGCACCATGGCTGCCGTGATCGTCGTCGTGGTGCGCATCGGAATCACTGTGCTGTGCATGTTGAAGGTTGTGAAAACGCTCTTTGCCGTGGAACACCAGGAAATACATGCGAAACGAATAAAACGCAGTGATAAACACACCAGCAACAACAGCGAAATGTGCAAATCCGGCAGCCGACAACGTGCTGGCATGCACCGCTTCAATAATGCTGTCTTTGGAATAAAATCCCGAGAAAAACGGCGTGCCTATCAGGGCCAAAGAACCAATCAACGAGGTTATCCAGGTGACAGGCATGCGCTTCCACAGGCCACCCATGTTGCGCATGTCTTGATCGTGGTGCATGCCGATAATCACTGAGCCTGCGGCCAGAAACAACAACGCCTTGAAAAACGCATGCGTCATGAGGTGAAAAATAGCAACCGGGTAGGCCGACACACCCAGCGCAACTGTCATGTAACCGAGTTGCGAAAGCGTGGAGTATGCCACCACCCGCTTGATGTCGTTTTGAACAATCCCCAGAAAGCCCATGAACAAGGCAGTAATAGAGCCAATAATCAAGATGAAATTCAGTGCAATGTCGGACAACTCAAACAAAGGCGACATTCTGGACACCATGAAGATACCAGCGGTAACCATGGTGGCGGCGTGAATCAGGGCCGAAATAGGCGTTGGACCTTCCATGGAATCGGGCAACCACACGTGCAGCGGAAACTGGGCCGATTTCCCCATGGCACCTATGAACAGACAAATACAGGCCACAGCCAGCAAAGGCCAATCGGTGCCGGAAAAGCTGGTTTGCGACAAGGCACCTGCCTGCGCAAAAACCTCTGCATAATTCATGGAACCTGTAAAAGCCAGAATCAGGCCAATACCCAGAATAAAACCGAAGTCTCCCACACGGTTTACCAAAAAAGCTTTCAGGTTGGCGTAAATAGCCGTGGGCTTGGTGTACCAAAAACCAATCAGCAAATACGACACCAGCCCTACCGCCTCCCAACCAAAAAACAATTGCAGGAAGTTGTTGCTCATCACCAACATCAGCATGCTGAAAGTAAACAGGGAAATGTACGAGAAAAAGCGCTGGTAGCCTGGGTCTTCCTTCATGTAGCCAATGGTGTAAATGTGCACCATCAGCGACACAGAAGTTACAATCAACATCATGACCGCAGTCAGCTTGTCTACCAGAAAAACCGACTTCAAACACCACATTGCCAACCACTGCCCACTGGTAAAGGCTGCCATTAAAGGTGTTGCCTTGCAACACGTCCAGAAACACCAGCACCGATGCCACCAACGACACCGCCACACCCGCAATGGTTACGCAATGTGCCCCAGCCCTGCCAATCTGCTTGCCAAAAAGCCGGCCAGCACACTGCCTAGCAAAGGCGCAAAAGGAACGATTAAATACAATGGATTCATTCTTTTTACCCCTTCAACTGGTCCAGATCTTCAACGTTGATCGAATTCAGGTTGCGAAACAGCACAACCAGAATGGCCAAGCCAATGGCCGACTCGGCAGCAGCAACGGTGAGGATGAAAAACACAAACAACTGACCAGACAAATCGCCCAGATAATGAGAAAACGCCACAAAGTTCATGTTGACTGCAAGCAGCATCAATTCAATGGCCATCAGTAGCACAATCAGGTTTTTTCGGTTCAGAAAAATACCAATTACGCTGATCGAAAAAAGTATGGCGCCCAACACGAGGTAATGCGCAAGAGAAATCATGGTTGTCTTGTCCTGCTTGTAGGATAGTTTTAATTGAGTGCTGCTTTTCAGGCTTGTCAGCTCAGGGTTATGCAATTACACGTTTAGCGCATTTCTTAAAGCGTTTGTTTGTGCTTGTGCTCTGTAGGCACTTTTGCAAGCCTTACACGGTCTGCACGTTTAACACGAACCTGCTCGGAAGGTGTTTGCGATTTGGTGTCTTTGCGTTTGCGCAAAGTCAGGGCAATCGCAGCCACCATGGCGACCAGCAAGATAAGCGCCGCAATCTCAAAGGGGTATAAATACTCGGTGTATAGCAAAACACCCAGTGCTTTGGTGTTGTCGCCTGCCTGAACCGGGGCCACGAAGCCTGGGTCCCAAAAGCCGCGCGTCAGTACAACTGACATTTGAAAAGCCACCAGGCCACCTACCACGGCTGCCACTGGCAAGTTTTTCCAAAACCCGGCACGGATTTTGTCCATGTTTAAATCAACCATCATGACCACAAACAGAAACAGCACCATGACAGCGCCCACATACACCAGCACCAAGGCAATAGCCAAGAACTCTGCCTCCAGCAACATCCAGAGTGCAGAAGCCGAGAAAAATGACAGCACCAGAAAAAGCGCGGCGTGCACCGGGTTTTTGGCAGTAATTACCCGCAATCCGGCAAACACCAAAATGGCCGAAAACACATAAAAAAAGACAGTCAGAGTATTCATGGGTGGGTTCTTGTCACTTTAACGGTAATCGGCATCGGCCTGGCGATTGGCCGCAATTTCAGGTTCATAACGGTCGCCCACGGCAAGCAGCATTTCTTTGGTGAAATACAAATCGCCGCGTTTTTCCCCGAGATATTCGTGCACATGTGTTTCTACAATCGAATCCACCGGACAGCTTTCTTCACAGAAACCGCAAAAAATGCACTTGGTGAGATCGATGTCATAGCGTGTGGTGCGGCGCGTACCATCTGCGCGCTGGTCAGATTCAATGGTAATGGCCACAGCCGGGCAGACTGCTTCGCACAATTTGCAGGCAATACAGCGCTCTTCCCCATTGGGGTAACGGCGCAAAGCATGCAAGCCCCGGAAACGCGGCGATTGTGGGGTTTTTTCCATGGGATACAACACGGTTATCTTCGGTTTGAACATGTATTTCATGGTCACACCCATGCCTTTGAGCATTTCCAAAAGCAATAAGCTGCTTAAAAAATCTTTGGCGACTTGTAGCATTCGTTGTCCGTTGATTGTTTTAGTCAATCTAAATTTACAGTTGAGTATTTGAATTCAGGCCCAAATAGTCAAAGGTGTTCTCATCCATATGGCTACTACGAGCAGCCACACCAGGGTAAGCGGTATAAACACCTTCCAACCCAGGCGCATGATCTGGTCGTAACGGTACCTCGGGAAAGACGCACGGAACCACACAAACATGGAAACCAGCAGGAAAGTTTTAAGACCAAGCCATATCCAGCCGGGTACAAAGCCCAGCACCTCTACCGGAGCCTGCCAACCACCAAAGAACATGATTGCCGCCAAGCAAGACAGTAAAATCATGTTGGCATATTCAGCCAGGAAGAAAATTGCAAAGCTCATGCCCGAATATTCCACCATGTGACCAGCCACAATTTCAGACTCGCCCTCCACCACATCGAAGGGATGGCGGTTGGTTTCTGCAACCGCAGAAATCATGTAAATCACGGTAAGAGGCAACAAGGGCAACCAGTTCCAGGACAGGAAATTCACACCCATACCGGCAAAGTACCCGGTGGTCTGCGCCACCACGATGTCGGTCATGTTCAGACTGCCAGTTACCAACAGCACCGTAACCAGTACAAAACCGATGGCCAGTTCGTAAGACACCATTTGTGCCGAAGCCCGCATGGCCGCCAAGAACGCATATTTGGAATTAGAGGCCCAACCCGCAATAATAACGCCATACACTTCCAGAGAAGTAATAGCCATTACATACAGCAAACCCGCATTTACATTGGCCAGCACCACTTCAGGCCCAAAGGGAATAACGGCCCAAGCCGCCAAGGCAGGCATGATGGTCATCATGGGTGCAATGACAAACAGGCCCTTGCTGGCACTGCTGGGCACAATGATTTCTTTGAACATCATCTTGACCGCATCGGCAATCGGTTGCAGCAAACCGAAAGGCCCCACATAACTTGGGCCTTTGCGAATGTGCATCCAACCAATCATTTTGCGTTCCCAGTAAGTGAGATACGCCACACACCCCAGCAACGGCAAAGTGATGCAAAGAATTTTCAGCAAGGTCCAGACGGGAAACCAGGCGCCGCCCAGCCACTGCGCGCCTGCGGTATAAATGCTGTCTATCATGCCAGCACTCCTGTCGATGCAAGGGCTTTTGCCTGCACCTCGCCCGCAAACACTTTCAAAGACTGCACCTCTGTTTTACCCAAAGGTACCATCAGCACCTCGTTGGCCACAAAAGGATTTACTCCCACTTTGGCTATCAGACTACCGCCTTCGGTATCGGTCAGTTCAATTTCATCGCCTTCGGAAACACCCAAACCGGCTAAAGTAGCAGCATTGGCTTGCACCAAAGGCGCATTCGCCACCTTGGTTTTCTGCAAAGACGCTGCCCGGCGCACAATCGAATCGCTGTGGTACAACGGCACATAGGCAGCCAGTTCAGGGGCTTGCGGCTTGCTGGCAGACGAAGCCGCCACAGGCACCACATTGTTCAGTTTCGTGAACCAGTCTGGTGGCAAAAAGCGATCCAGCACATCAGAGGTGCTGTTAAATTCAAACTGCTCGAAGCCCAGCAGATTGCCCAACACCCGCAGTACTTTCCAGGCTGGCCTGCATTCACCCAAAGGCTTCACTGTAGCCTTAAAGGTTTGCGCCATGCCCGCCATGTTAATAAAGGTTCCAGAAGTTTCTGTGAAAGGCGCAATCGGCAGCAACACATCGGCATACTCGGTAGCCTGGCCTGCATAAGCGGTTAGCGACACCACAAAATCCGAACTGTGCAAATTCACTTTGGCCTTGCTGCCACCCAGGGAATCCAGCTCAGGCTCGTGTCCTACCAAAATAACAGCCTTGTGCGGCGAGGCAAGCAACTCCACGGCACAGCCATGGGCAACCGATTCCTGGCCTGAAGCTTGTGCGGCACTGGCTTGAACGCCTGCCACAAAAGAACCCACCCAGTTTGCACCATCGCCCAAAAAGCCCAGCACAGCACCCTTGGCTTTTGCCAAATCCTGGGCTGCTGCAACAATGCTATTGGCATAGAGACTCATTAACACTTGCTGACCAATCAAAATAAACTTCTTGTCGCCTTGGGCCAGCACATCCGCCACATCGCTTTGCGCCAATACTTCAGCCTGACGCGAAGGAGCCGCTGCAATTGAAACCGCCTTGGGAATATAAGGATCGCTTAAACCTGCTGCCACCAGGGCAACCGCAGCGCCCTGCCTGCTGGCCTGACGAATGCGATTGGCAAACAGCGGTTGCTCCATGCGCAAATCGGCACCCACCACTACAATCGCATCGGCAGCGCCCACCTCTTCCACACTGGCACCCAGCCAGGGTTTCGCCGTGCCAAAATTTAAAGCCGCATCATGACGCAAACCAGCATCGATAGAGCTGGAGCCCAGCGCATTGGTAAGCGCTTTGGCCAGCGCCATTTCTTCAAAAGTGCTG
>JAAURO010000038.1 GCA_012032215.1 Limnobacter sp. | reverse complement strand
AATGTTGTAGTCTTCGGCTGCCCGGAAAACCAGTGTGCTGGCCGAAGCCTGACCGCTGCTGTTAATTTGTGTGGCATAGCGACCATGTATCTGCCGATGATTCTGCTCAGACACTATCAGTTGCGAGGTCGGTGTCTTCATGCGCGTAAAGCGCGTGGTTTCTACGGTGCGCACGCCCTGGGACACGGTAAAAGTGGCCAGCAGTGCAATGATTGCCATGGCAATCAGCAGTTCCATCATGGTAAAACCCCTGCCAGCCGGGCTTTTCGGGCCTGCCTGGTACGGGTGGTGGAGTGCGGCGGATAAACGGTTTTGCTCATACCAGAACTATCCGGTATGCGCGCCTGCCATGGAACCCCACGGGCAGGGTAGCCCGGGGGGAGAGGGCTAACCGAGAGTGGGCTGCTTGTTGAGCCCTGCTTTTACACGGCTTTGGCCAGTTGCGCTGCCAGCCCGATGTAGTTGCGTGGAGTTAGGGCGAGAAGGCGGTCTTTTTCGGCCTGTGGCAAGGCCAGTTGACCAATAAACGCGTGCAGGGCTTGCTCGGAAATACCCTTGCCACGGGTAAGTGCTTTAAGCTGCTCGTAGGGATTGGGCAGGCCGTAGCGGCGCATAACAGTTTGCACCGGTTCTGCCAGCAGTTCCCAGGCGGAATCGAGGTCGGCATCAATGGCAGATTGGTTGATTTCCAGCTTGGAGAGGCCGCGCAGGCAGCTTTCCCAGGCTAGCAGGGTGTAGCCCAGGCCAGTGCCCAGGTTGCGTAGCACCGTGGAATCGGTTAAATCGCGTTGCAAACGCGAAACAGGCAGCTTTTCGCTGAGGTGCTTTAACACGGCATTGGCCATGCCCAGGTTGCCCTCGGCGTTTTCGAAGTCGATGGGGTTCACTTTGTGCGGCATGGTGGAAGAACCCACTTCGCCTTCTTTCAGCTTTTGTTTAAAGTAGCCCAGCGAAATGTAGGCCCAGATGTCGCGGGAAAGGTCGAGCACAATGGTGTTGGTGCGTGCCAGTGCATCCATGAGGGCGGCAATGCCATCGTGCGGTTCGATTTGAATCGTGTAGGGGTTAAAGGCAAGGCCCAAACCTTCAATCAGCTTTTTGGAAAACCCGGCCCAATCGAATTCGGGATAGGCCGCCAGGTGGGCGTTGTAGTTGCCCACTGCACCGTTCATTTTGGCGGGCAGTTCTACTTCTGCCAGGGCTTTTTGGGCACGTTGCAGGCGGTGCACCACGTTGGCAAATTCTTTGCCCAGGGTGGAGGGGCTGGCGGGCTGGCCGTGGGTACGGCACATCATGGGAATGTCGGCAAACTGGTGGGCGTAGCTGCGCAGGGTTTCAATAAAGCGGCTCAGGCAAGGCTGCACCACTGCTTCCCGGGCGTTTTTCAGCATGAGCGCATGGCTCATGTTGTTGATGTCTTCTGAGGTGCAGGCAAAATGCACGAATTCTGCGGAGGCTTTTAGTGCAGGGTTGCCCTGCATTTTTTCTTTGATAAAATATTCTACCGCTTTGACATCGTGGTTGGTGGTAGTCTCGAATTCCTTGATGCGCTGTGCGCAGGCCTCGGTGAAGTGGTTTTTAATGGCATCAAGCGCAGCGGTGGCTTCTGGTTTAAAAGGAGGCAGCTCGGCAAACCCGGCATTGGAAAGTGCTTTGAGCCATTCTATTTCCACAATAACCCGGTGGTGCATAAACCCGGCTTCCGACAAAAACGGGCGTAGCGCGCTGGTTTTGGCGTGGTAGCGGCCATCCAGAGGGCTTAGGGCATTGAGTGGGGTAAGCGCAGAGGGGGCAGAGTCGGGGAGCTGAGTCATGGAGGCAGTTGCAAGGTTGGTAACTGGACTGGATTGTACCTGTGGCAGGCGCAAGGTGAACCCCTGAAACCGAAAAATCTGGGCGGTTTGTCTTGTTCAAAAGGGCAATTTGTAAGACACTTTGCTGCTCTGTACCAATAGCAGGCTTACCCGACAACGGGCTTTACCGGAGAAAAACATGAAATTAGTGGGATCGACCACCAGTCCTTTCGTCAGAAAAATACGCATTCAGCTGGACGAAAAAGAAATTGCCTACGAATTTGTCCTGGAAAACGTCTGGGAATCTGAAACCCGCATTGCCGATTACAACCCCTTGTGCAAGGTGCCTTGCTGATTCTGGACGGTGGGCAAGCGGTGTTCGATTCCACTGTAATTTCCGGCACACTGGAATACATGATGCCAACCGTGCCTTTGCTACCCGCAGATCCGCACGCGCGTGCGCAGGTGCGCACCATGGAGGCACTTGGCGCAGGTATGAGCGAGGCCGCAGTGGCCATGCTGCTTGAAAGGCGTTTTCATGCCGAAGAGGGCAAGATAAGCCAGCAATGGTTGATGCGCCAGGAGCGCAAAATCGACAACGCCTTGGACTGGCTTACGCAGCACTTTCAGGCAAACCCCGGTTTTTATTTAACCAAGCACTTTAGTCTGGCCGATATTTCGGTGGGTTGTGCGCTGTTTTATATCGATTTCCGGTTTTCGGAACTGGGCTGGCGCAAACGCTACCCGCTAGTGGCCGAATATGCGGACCGTTTGGCGCACCGCCCCAGCTTTGAAAACACCAAACCGCAATAAAACCGGGGTATTGATTGTGTAGCCCACAGGGCTTAGTCAGGCTTTGTGGCGCGGGCTAGCATGCCTGTGACGACTGCTTCTATGTAGCGCGCGTTCAAAAGTTGAAGTTTCACTGCTAGGTGCTGCCAATTTGAACTGCCTTTTTATCAATGGGTGGGGTTGTTTTCTGGAAATGCGAACACAAAAATAAAGGCGCGGCTTGCCGTGCCCGCAATCCAAAAAAGTTACTTGAAAGTTTTTTATTTGCAAATGTTGGCCACTTTCAGTGGCGCATCATATAATACGCGGTTTTGTTTTTCAAGGTATCTGGAGTAAATATGCCAATTTACGCATACAAATGCAGTGTTTGTGGATTTGCCAAGGATTGTCTGCAAAAAATGAGCGATGCACCGCTGACAGACTGTCCGTCTTGTGGGGCAGTGGGTTCATTTGGCAAACAGGTAACGGCGGCTGGCTTTCAGCTCAAGGGTTCTGGCTGGTATGTCACCGATTTCCGCAATGGTTCTTCTGCAAAACCGGAAGCGGCCAAATCAGGTTCTTCGGAATCGGGTAAGCCGGATGCTCCCAAACCAGAGGCCGCAAAATCTGAGGCCGCCAAGCCTGAAGCAGGCAAGTCCAGTCAGGGCGGTGGTCAAGCATCTGGCCAGGCATGAAACCGTTTTTTAAATCGTCCTTCAAATTACCCACGCGGGAGGTGCTGCACAAGAAGCTGTTGGTGCGCAAGTTCTTGCTCACCGGCTTGCTGGTCTGGATTCCTTTAATCACGACTCTGTGGGTGTTGGGTTTTGTGGTTGGCCTGATGGACAGCACTTTGCTGCTGTTGCCAGATCACTGGCAGCCAGGCTACGTGGTAGGGTTTGACATTCCGGGTTTGGGCGTGCTGCTGGCTTTGGTGGTGCTGTTTGTAACGGGTATGCTTGGCAGCAACGTGCTGGGGCGTGCGGTTTTTAAATATGGCAACGCCTTTTTAGAGCGGGTACCGTTTTTTAACGTGATTTACACCAGCGTCAAGCAGGTCTCTGACACCCTTTTGTCCTCGAAAGGCCAGGCTTTTCGGCAAGCGGTGTTAATACCCTATCCACACCCAGGGGTATGGGTGGTCGGGTTTCTTACGGGCGACCCACCCTTGCCCGTGTCCAAAGCCCTTGGGCAAACGCCCCATCTGTCCGTGTATGTGCCCACCGCATTAAGCCCTACTTCAGGTTTTGTGGTGTTGGTGCCTGAGGCCGATATTTTGCCATCTGGTCTTACCGTGGACGAAGCTTTGCGCTATGTGGTGTCCATGGGGGTGGTCACTCCGCCTTTGGTGGCGGAACCTCAAGTTACACCGCACGCGAACGACTTATAGCCTGTTTCTGCCGATGCGCGTGCAGCGGAAATTTTTCAAGCAGCTTGTTGCCAAAGCCCTGGCTTACCTTGCACCGCTTAACCAGTTCAACAGACTGGTTGGTTAAATATTGCATCTGCTCCCATTCTTTTCCTTTTTTGCGAAAGAAATTGCTTTTAAGATGGGCTGCTCTGCTTTTGTCCAGATTTCTCAGCAACTCTTGGTACAGCAATTCTGGCTCTGTGATTGGTGACGGTTGGTCAAGGTGAATGTGCAACCAAACGGTGTGGCTTTTGCCTATGGAGGTCATCGGCTTCGCGGTGATGCCAATTTCGTAAATGGCTCCTTCCTGCTCTCTAACCGGGAGTGCTTTCGGCAACGAAACGCTTGCCACCTGGTCGTTGTGAAGCAGTGTTCGCCAATCCGATTCTTCGACCATCAAGTTCTCTTTAATCAGGTCTGCCTCAAAGTCAGGAGAGGAATAAAAGGCAATCTCTCCCTGCAACTGACTTCGCTTTTTTTCTATTCGCTGGATCGTTTGCTGAATGGCACCGCCCAAGACGTCAGTCTGTTTTTCTTTCAGGTTTGCCTCTGTTTTGTGAAGCGCTTGTTCCAGTTTTCTTGCTTTTTCTAAATCCTGTCTGGTTTGATGCATGACGGTGTTTGGCGGGTAATACCGATGTGCACCGTCTTCAAGGTATCCTTTTTTCACAAAAAAAGGTTCTTTATTCAGCAGTGTTTCTGCTTTCTTGAGCAGGTCTTCTTGACTCGTCGAATTTGCTTTGTCTGCTTTCCCCGAGGGGCCTGCCGAACCGGTTTCGCTGGTGTCGTAGTCGGTGGTGGCCTGTGCAATATGCAGGGGTTTTTCTTCTCTGCGCGAAACTGCCTGAACAGAAGGGGACTTTGGGTGCTGGATTGTGTGTGGTTGCTGTTTACGGGGAGTCCGGTTTTTTTTGCTTTTCGGCAGACTCGCCGTACTCGAAAAATTTCAATGAATCAAGTAGTGATCCAATGGAGTCTGCCAATGCCAAGCATGTTTTGTAAATTTCCTCCGTGAAGTCCTTTACTTTGCTGCTTAAGTTTTCGATCAGCGGTTCCATTTTTTTCTGAAATTCTTGTTCCGCTGAAGAAAGGTGAGCGGATTGAATGGTTTTTTGGGGGGCCAGTTTTGTGGGGGAACTGTTTTTTTCAAAATCTTCGAGGTATACAAGGGTACGAAACGCTGTATAAGCAATGTGAATCAGAACTTCCCTGGCTTTTTTGCAGTCAGCGGTTCTGGATATTTCTTTTTTTGTTAACTCGTCCAAAGGAGGGGAACTTTGCGCAGAGTTTTTTTCGTTTTTGGTGTCTTTCTTTCCCTCAATAAGTGAATCTGTTAAGTGTGCTGATACGGTGTTTACTTTTGGTGTTTCCAGGTAGCATTGAGGCGTAATTTCCCATTCAAGCAGGGCAACAGATTCAAGCTCATCATACAGAGGTGAAAAAAGTATGATCGGCATATGGGTTGGGTTGCTTGCTTCTAGATAAAAGTCAAAATCACCTGTAAATCCTGTACTGATTCTGGTTTTAAGAAATCGCAGGTTGCGGGTGAGTAATTCGATGTGTACCCACCTTGTCCAGAAAATATTTTCCAGAAGAATAATTTTTATTTTTTCCTTTTTGGAATATTTTTTTAATCTTTCGAGTAGTTTTGTTTTTTCCACTACAGTTTCTTCAATGTTTTTTGTGTGTCTTGTAGCCTCTTCCATGGTTTTAGAATTTAGATGGATGAACCAGTACAGCTGAGAGGAGTCGAGGCGGGTTAGTTCCTGAAATGTGCATCGGTTTTCAGGCTTTCCCGGTTTTTCAGGTTCTTCCGAAGCATTTTCCACGGCTGGCACTATCGTGAAACGGGTATTCCCTGCCTCGTCCGGTTCAACACCAATCCGCTTGTTGGGGTTGTGGTTGGAGTAATCCCGAAACATCCGGTCAATTTGAAAATTGTCCGCGTAATGAAGCAATTGGTAGTTCAAGAGTCGAACACTTCTCATGGGGTTCTGGTGACAGGTTTCCAGCAGTTTGAATTGTCGGGGGGTTAATGCTTCAACGTCGTTCAGTGTCTTTCGAAGCGTTTGGAGGGTTTTGGAAATGTCCGGTAACTGTCCTGCTGCGCGTTTTTCAAACAGTCCGTCTAATACGATTGCCGATTTAAGCGCGTGTGTCAGTGATTGTGCTACTGCCACGACTGCTTCTTCGAGGGCGCCCATGGGTTGGTTGTCGCCATGGGGGGCATTGGCTGATTGCGCACCAATTTCCACGGGAACTTGCACGATGGTAGTTTGCATGACCGGTATCCTCGATTTTTGCAGTAGCCGTTTTACCCCCGCCACACCTTCCTTCCTGCCTGCTTAAGCCCTACCAGTTCAATGGCGTGGCGTGCGGTGTCGGTAATTAATTCGTCGATGGTTTTTGGCTGGTGGTATAGCGCTGGCACCGGGGGCATTACAATGCCGCCCATTTCGGTAACAGACTGCATGTTGCGCAGGTGGGCAAGGTTCAGTGGGGTTTCACGCGGCAAAAGCACCAGGCGGCGTCTTTCTTTCAGGGTAACGTCGGCTGCGCGGGTAATGAGGTTGCTGGAAAGTCCGCAGGCAATGGCTGCCAGCGTGTGCATAGAGCAGGGGGCCACCAGCATGCCCAGCGATTCGTGGCTGCCGCTGGCAATGCAAGCGCCCACGGCCTTGGGGGTGTGAACCACATCGGCTTTGGCGTGCACGGCCTCGCGGCTAAGCGGGCTTTCGGTGGACAGGGTGAGCCAGCCCGAACTCGATACCACCAAATGCACTTCAACATCGCCACGCTCGCGCAGCAAATCCAGAATTTTAAGGCCATACAGTGCGCCACTGGCACCGGTAATGGCCACGGTTATTGCGGGTTTGCTCACTGGGCTTGTTGTTTGCCCGGCTGTGGCCCGGTGTTGCTGGCAGCAGCAATGAGGGGTTGCAATTCGCCCGTTTGAAACATGTCGTTCAGGATGTCGCAGCCACCGATAAATTCGCCATTAACATACAACTGGGGAATGGTGGGCCAGTTGGAATAGTCTTTAATGCCTTGGCGAATTTCCGGGTCGTCCAGCACGTTGATTGTGACTACCTTTTGCGCATTGCAGGCTTTCAGAATTTGAATAACCCGGCCAGAAAACCCGCACATCGGGAACTGCGCCGTGCCTTTCATGAACAGCACAATCGGATGGGTGGTAATTGTTTCGCGAATGGTTTCCTGGGCAGACATAACTTTCCTCGGGTAATGCTTACAAATTATTAATTTCCTGATTTTAACAGGGTTTTCCCTTTGCGCGGTTTTAATCGAACGAGAACTGGTACAGGGCATCTACGGCGTTGTCTGCTCCGGTGCGGGCAATAAAACTCAGTCTGCGGCTAAATTGGTAAGTCAGCTTCAGCACGCTGGCCGAGGTGGTAACCGATTGTTCGAAGTTCAGGTACAGCGATGGGTTTAAGCGCTTGCCCAGGGTGATGATGCGCTGGTTCAGCAGTGAGTCGTCGGCGCCTAGTGTGGTGCCCGCCGAGTAATCGGCGCCGGGGGCAATGGTTACACTGCTGCCCGCTGCGCGGCTGTCGGCGGCTGTTAGCGAACCAGAGGTAAGCGCAAAGTTGTCGATGCCCAGCGAGCGCGCAATTTTTGCGGAGGTGCTTTCGCCTTCGTCGCCAAAAATGGCGGTGGCGGCGGTTAGTAAAATGGCGGTGTCGCGGCCACTGGAATTGCTGCCCCGGCCCAGTATCATCCAGCTGAGTTTCTCGGAATCGGGCACGGAAGGTTCGCTGACCAAAGTAATTTTGGGGCGGGAGGCGGTGCCGGTAATTTCTACACCGGCTTCAACGGCAACGCCTTTGCGCACGGCGCGAATGTTCAGGCCCGGGTTGTCGAAGGGCCCCTGAAAATTCACCACGCCGCGCTCGATGGAAAGGTCTTGCCCGTAGGCGCGGTAGGTGCCATCTACGGCGGTAATGGTGCCGCGCGCTTCCAGTCGGCGGCCCGTGCGGCCATTTTCGGTGCGCACACCTTCTTGCAACACCAGGTTCAGACTGCCGGCCAGCCGGGTTTTAAGCCCTTTGGCATGCAAAAAAACAGCGGCCCCAGGTCGGCCCGAATGAGTACATCGAGCGGCAAGGCATCACTGGCTGTTTGGGTCTGGCCACGAATTACCACGTCGCGCCCCAGGCTGGGTGGTTCCGATTCGGGCATTTCCACGTAAGCACCCAAGGCGGAAATTTCTCCGCGCACTTTCAGGGGTTGGTCTTCTGTGTCGGGCTGTTGAATGGAAATGGCGGCGTTGGTCATAATCCAGCGGTCTGGGCGTTGAATCAGGCCCACTCTGTCCAGCTTTACCTCAATGCCGCCGCCTTCGCCATTCAAAAACCACTGGCCGCTGGCGCTTACCTTGCCTACGCCTTGAATCAGGGGGCCGAGTTCTTCCAGCCTGCCTTTGGGGGCCTGGCGGTTGTACACGGTGAAGTCGAGTTCCTGAATGCGGGCACGGTCGTTGTTGAAGTCGATGGTGACCACGCCATCTTCCAGCCGAATGCCTTGGTCGAGTTGGGTCAGATCAAAATTGCGGGCAAACACGCGGCCTTCGACCAGCGGGGCGTCCAGCGTGCCTGCCACGGCCAGTGCCACCTGGCCGGTGCCCGAGGTTTTCAGGGCAGGGTCTACAAGAGGACCTACCCAGCCCATGTCTAAAAAGGTGGTGGCAAGGGCACCTTGCATGGGTGCGTTGTAGGCCACTTCCCAGCGGTGGGTTTGTGCATTTTTGCGCACAGGCAGGCGAATGTCGCCCTGGGCTATCAAAGCACCGGGCGCGTTGATGTCGAGCACGGCGGCTATGGCCTGGCGGTCAAAGCGGATTTGCGCGTTCAGGGCTTGTACGGGCACTTCCAGTTCTGCATCCGACAAAATTGCAAAGCCGCCACTGACATGACGCACATCGATCAGGCCTTGCAGACGGGCTGGCGAATCTTCGTAAGACCAATCCAGCGCCAGCACCAGATTTTTGGTTTCCAGTGTGACTTGCTGCTTGAGCAGGCTGCTGGCTCGGGGCATGCCTATTTTTGGGGCGTTGCCCTGAATTTTGAGGGCATTGCCCTGAATGCTCAGCAGTTGGTTGGTCAATTGGCTGCCGTCTTCGCCAGTGAGGGTAAGTGCCTCCAGGCGCAGGCCATTGGCAGCTATTTGCAACTGCGCAGGCGCTTGCAGGGTAAGGCTGCGCACGGGCTGCCACAGGCCTTCTATGGCCAGTTTCTGAAGCTGCCCCTGCCAGCTTTGTTGGCCTTGCTGGTTGCTGGTTAGCCCGCCATTCAGTGTGAGCGCCAGGCCTAAAGCGCGCCTGCGAGCAAACAGCGGGTACTCGGTGGATACACTGGCGCTTACACTGTGGGCGCTGCGTGTGCCATGCAGGGTGATTTGAACCGCATCGGCGGTTTGTTCGGCCTGTGGCCCCAGGCGCAGGTTTTTGAGGCTTAGCTTGCCTTCCCAAATGGAATCGGGGGCAAGGCCGATTTGCCCTTGGCCTTGGGCGTTTTCAAGCGCCAGGTTTGGCCCCCAGCGCAGGCTTTTGGCATTCAGGGTGTAACGGGCGGTAAGTTCGGGCCATTCGCCTTGCACCAAAAGATCCGCATGCAACAGCCCGCCCACGGGTTGGCCTGCCAGTGGCTCAAGCTGGGCCAGATTGGGGGCGTTGATCTGAGCGCTTATACCGGGGCTGTCTTTGCCGTACACGCCGTTGGCCACCAGGCTGTTGCCCAAAATGGCAATGCGCAGGTCGGTCAGCTCTATGCGCTCGGGCGTGCCCGAGAGTTCGCCCACCGCCTGAAAGGGCGTGCCGCCCAAGGTGGATTTGGCAAGGTCAAGTAGCACGCGCCCTTGCAGTGGGCTGTTTTTTGTGGCCTCTGCAACAACAGGCAGTTTCCCTTCGGCTTGCACGCTGCCGGTAATGGCACCCGTTGGTATGCCTGCGGCCCAAAGCGCCGGGTTAATGGATACCAGTTCGACATTCAGGCTGGCTTTGCCCGTGGCCGCCCAGCGTAGTGTCGCCTGTCAGGCTGCCGCCTGCTTCTGCTTTCTGGCCGGGGTTTTCAGCGGCCAGTAGCTTCAAAACGCACTTTCGTTCAGGGTGGCTTTGAACTGC
>JAAURO010000037.1 GCA_012032215.1 Limnobacter sp. | reverse complement strand
TGTGCCACTTCCTGGGTAAGCAGCGCAAGTTCTTTGGCGGGCAGGTGAGGACGCAACTCATGGGTGGCCTCGGTTATCCAGCCCAGATTGCGCGGATTGGGCACGGTGCCCGCGAAATCCCGCACTGCCAAATGCGCACGGGCAGCAAAACTGCCGATTTGCCGACATTGCTGCGGGGTGGGTTCTGCCACCGATTGACCTTGCAGGCAATTGACCAGCGTTGCGGGTTTGTTCTCAAGAAGTTTAAACAGGCTACCATCAGCAAAAGCAACCGGGCCGGGAACAGGCAAACCCTTGCACGCCAGGTGCTGCATTAAACCCAGGTAAAAAGGCAAGTCGGAGGCGGTTAGTTTTTCAAACAGGGTAAGCACGTAGCGTGCTTTTGTGGTGGTTACAAAATAGTTGGTATTTTCAATTCCAGAGGAAATTTCTTCCAGCGCCACCAACTCGCCGCATGCCAGGCCCTGCATCCAGCCTTGAAGTTCGGCCTTGTTGACCTTGGTAAAAACCGCCATGCGTGTGTCACCGAGTGTAGAAGAGTTGGAATTTTACCTTGGATGGGTGTTAAAAAAATAGCGAATTCCTGGTTTTTTAAACACCCAGCCTCAAATTCGATTCCACCTCATGTACCAGCCCCGCAGGCACGCTTGCGGCAGTGGCATATTCGCGCCAGTGCGACACCTGCTCAATGGTGTTGTCAAGGGTCGTGTCTATCCATTTTCTGGTAAACAAAGGACTGATTTTTTCCAGCGAGTAAAAATCGGCCCGGGTAAAGTCGTCGCGTTTGCCGTTCAGGCTCATCCAGTGGCTGTTTACCCATTTGCTACCGGGTTTGTAACTGTAGGCCAGATCGTAAGCGGGTGCCAACGCCCATTTTTTATCGATCAACAGAAAGGCAACATTTTTTGAATGATCATCGTGGTTGCGGGCTACGATGTTAAACACCATGCGCTTGAATAATTGCCCGGCTTCTTTGGCCGACAGACCAATTTGCCGCGCCACCCCAAAAAGCTCGGCATACGAAAACGAACCGGGCTTTTTGTAATCCACGTGCGCCATGCCATTGAGCGTTTGCATGTGGATTTTCTGATTCCCGATGCGGTCAAAGCGTTGGGTAATAAAGTGTCTTCGGTGCCCCTCTTGCAGCAGCCTGCACGGCATCATCTCGATGCCACAAGCTGTGGCCATTCGATGGTATACAAACTCCATGGCTCCAAAACCGCTGGGGTCTCCAAAGGTTTGCTCTGTGGCGTGGTGTTCGCTTACGCCATCAAATTTGACCAGGTAGTGGGTAAAGTTTTCGGGTACATTGGCCTGGCCAGAACGCACCTTGGTAAAGTCGTTGTTAAAAGCAAGCACCGCCTTGGGGCGTGCACCACCGGCACTCATGCCAACCGACAGCAGCGCCAGCATGGCCTCGCGGTCTTCGTGACCATTCTGCTGCAAAGCAATCTCGAATGCCCGCGCGAGTCCAGTACCTCTTGCGCAATGCTTACCAGCGATTCAATTTCGATTTGCCTGGAGGCATTCAGGCTTTTCATTTTGGTGGCAGGCACGTATTCAAGTGCGCCCATACCGCGCTTGCCGGTGTATTGCAGCCTTTGCAGCGGGGTAATTTCGCGCGGTGACTTGCCTTGGCTGGCCACCCAGGCATTGAGCACGGCATTGCCAAAATCATCGGGCAACGAATCCGCAATCAAACCAGGCAAGCCCTTGAATGTGTTGAAGTCAAGTTCTGGAAAACTGTAAATCCGCTTCGACAAGGGCATTTCAAGAGGAGCCAGTTCAATGCCTTGCTCAATAAACCGCCCGCTGTATTCAAACGAACCCACGCCCGTGTTTGCATCAAAACTTACTGCACCCACCTCGGTATTCTGATAGTGCACAGCAACTACTTCCGTTACCATTCGGGGCCGCCTTCCGTGTGTTTTTGTGCACGCCTGCCTGTGGTGGAGATTTTTCTGCCCGAAGCCCGTTGCCGCTTTTTGCCTTGCAATCTGGCCAGTTGAATGGGGGAAATACCGGGTTTGGGTAAAAACAAATCCAGCTGTTCGGTTAAGCGGAGTGCCTCTAAAATGGCCACAAACACCTCCAGTTGGGCTTTGCCTTTTTCTGCGTTTAGCACAGCTTTCCTACTGATGCCAGCCAGCTTGGCCACTTCGGCTTGTGTGTAGTCGGCATTCAGCCGTGCCTGTTTCAGGCGTTCACCCAATTCTTCGGCAAGGGCAGAGGCAGATTGCAGATTAGCAGACATGGTGTTCCTTTTTAAGGATGTTGTTGCCGTATTTTCAGCATAACGTCCTTATTCTAGAACACAATGTAGGGCAGTGCTTTATTTTGTTCTGCTCTACATAAAGAGCCAAAAAAAGCACTTAATCGCCATTTTTTGTATTAAGGTACGTTTTTTGGAACCTTGCAGGATTTGCCCCAAGGGTGAGTTTACATGTGGCGTGCGCTTACACCTTGTGCACTTTCAGGATGCGTGCTTTTTCACGCTGCCAGTCTTTGTCTTTCAAGGAGTCGCGTTTGTCGTGCTGTTTTTGCCTTTAGCCAAGGCAATTTCGCACTTTACCCGGCCCTTTTTGTAATGCAGATCCAAGGGTACCAAGGTAAAGCCGCGTTGCTCTACTTTGCCGATTAAACGGTTAATTTCAGCCTGTTTCAACAGCAACTTGCGTGTGCGGGTGGCATCGGGGTGAATGTGGGTAGAGGCGGTGGGCAAGGGCGAAATGTGGGCATTCAGCAAGAAAATTTCACCATTGCGAATGACCACATGGCTTTCCTTGATTTGCGCGCGCCGGCGCGTATGGCCTTGACTTCCCAGCCTTCTAAAACCATACCAGCTTCATGGTTTTCTTCGATAAAAAAGTCAAATCGGGCCTTTTTGTTTTGAATAATACTCATGTGGCTTCTGTGTTGTAGTTCGCTGCGCGAAGCAAATCCGCTAAACCCGTTACAATAACACGCTGTGTAACTTGCCGCTTGGCTTTTGCTTAAGGCAGCTAATCCACTTATCTTTATGGCAAAAATCGAAAAATCCGTTTTGGTACCGTTTTCAGCCCAAAGCATGTACGACCTGGTAAAAGACGTACCCGCTTACCCAGAGTTTTTGCCTTGGTGCGGTGCGGCCAGCGCCAAGTGTGTGAGCGATCTTCGGCAAGAGGCCTCAGTGCAAATCCGGTTCAAGGCAGTCACCCAGTCGTTTACCACTCTTAACACTCTGGAACCGGGTAGAGCCATTCACATGCAGTTGGTGGAGGGGCCCTTCAGGACCTTGTCGGGTCAATGGCGGTTCGAGCCGCTCTCCAACGAGGCCTGTAAGGTGAGCTTTTCGCTGGAATACGAATTTTCCAGCTTTGTTCTGGAAAAGCTGGTTGGTCCGGTTTTCATCACATTGCCAGCAGTTTTGTGGACGGTTTCATCAAAAGAGCCGAGCAATTGCAGGCACAAGGCCGGTTTTAATGGGTCTTACCGTTGGGCTGATTGTGCTTGGGCCCACCGACGGTGGTGTGCTGGAGCAGCTTCCTACCAACCACACCATTGAACCGGGCACCACGGTGGAAGCCTTTTTGCTGGCAGCGGGCTACCCGCTCACCCAAGTGGCACAATGGCTTGCCACAAGGCGTGTGGCGGTGTTTGGCCAATATGCCTTGCCTGAAACTGAGCTGCTACCAGGCGACCGTATTGAAATACTCGATGACCTGCGCTTCGACCCCAAAGAGAGCCGCCGCCGCAGGGCAGCTCACCGCAAGCAGGAAGGACGCGCAAAGCGCCGTTCTTCGCCCGGTTAAAACCGCAATTGCCTGCAAATCTTATATAATTCGCTTTTGTGCGATGGAGAAATTGAATGCGTGTTAAACGAAAGGCGCTCACTTTTGATGACGTGTTGCTCGTCCCGGCGTTTTCTGACGTTCTTCCCAAAGACACTTCTTTAGCCACCCAGCTCACCCGAAATATCCACTTAAACATTCCAGTGGTATCGGCCGCCATGGACACCGTTACCGAGGCACGGCTTGCCATTGCATTGGCTCAAGAGGGCGGCATTGGTATTGTGCACAAAAATCTTACTGCAGATCAGCAGGCCGCCGAGGTGCTGAAGGTTAAGCGCCATGAATCCGGCGTACTTCGCGACCCAATTACCATCGAACCCGAAATGACCGTGCGCCAGGTCATTGCCCTTACCGAGCTGCACCGTATTTCTGGTTTGCCCGTGGTGCGCAACAACAAGGTAGTGGGCATTGTAACCAACCGCGACTTGCGTTTTGAAACCAATCTGGACCAACCGGTTTCCAACATCATGACACCGCGCGAAAGATTGGTTACCGTTACCGACGATGTAACCCTGGATGGTGCCAAGGTGCTCATGCACAAAAACCGCCTGGAGCGGGTACTGGTCATCGATTCGGCCGATCAATTGCGCGGCCTGATTACCGTCAAAGACATTCAGAAAGCCACCGAACACCCGTTCGCCTGCAAAGACGACCAGGGCAAACTGCGCGTGGGCGCAGCTGTGGGCGTGGGTGCTGGCACCGAAGAGCGGGTAGAAAAACTGGTCAAGGCCGGGGTAGACGTTATTGTGGTAGACACTGCGCACGGCCACAGTAAAGGCGTTTTAGACCGGGTAAGGTGGGTTAAAACGCAGTTTTCGCAAGTCGATGTGATTGGCGGCAACATTGCTACGGCCGAAGCTGCACTGGCGCTGGTAGAAGCCGGTGCCGATGGCGTCAAGGTGGGCATTGGGCCTGGGTCCATTTGCACCACCCGCATTGTAGCCGGTGTAGGGGTGCCGCAAATCAGCGCGATTGCCGATGTGTTCAAGGCCCTGCACCCGCTGGGAGTGCCAGTGGTGGCCGATGGCGGCATTCGCTACAGTGGCGACATTTCCAAGGCTTTGGCGGCAGGGGCAAGTGCGGTCATGATGGGTGGCATGTTTGCGGGTACCGAAGAAGCGCCCGGCGAGGTTATTCTGTTTCAAGGGCGCAGCTACAAAGCCTACCGAGGCATGGGTTCGCTGGGTGCCATGACCCAAGGCTCTGCCGATCGCTATTTCCAGGATCCGTCCCACAATGCCGACAAACTCGTGCCCGAAGGCATCGAGGGGTCTGTGCCCTACAAAGGTTCTGTGCTGGCCATTCTGTTTCAGTTGGTGGGCGGTGTGCGCTCTTCCATGGGCTATGTGGGCTGTAAAAGTATTGCTGAAATGCACGAAAAGGCGGAGTTTGTAGAAATTTCCGGGGCTGGTATGCGTGAATCGCATGTGCACGATGTGCAAATTACCAAAGAAGCACCCAACTACCACGTGGAATAACCCTCTACTTTTTACATGACGGTGCGCGGCACTATTCATTACAACAGACTTTGGCGAACAAACCTCTGCTGGTAACACAGAACATGCAACATCAAAAAATTCTTGTCCTAGACTTCGGTTCACAGTTGACCCAACTCATTGCCCGAAGGGTGCGCGAATGCGGCGTGTTTGTGAGGTGTGGCCTTGCGATGCCAGCCCCCAACGCATTGCAGATTTTGGCGCGCAGGGGGTTGTGCTTTCGGGCAGCCACCAATCGGCGTATCTGGCAGAAACAGAAAAAGCACCAGAAGTGGTGTTTACGCTGGGTGTGCCAGTGCTGGGTATCTGTTATGGCATGCAAACCATGGCTCAGCAATTGGGCGGTGCCGTTGAAGCTGGAATCACCCGCGAATTTGGCCATGCGCAAATTCGCGCACACGGCCACAGCCGCTTGCTGGCAGACCTTCAAGATCGCACCAATGAGCAGGGCCACGGTCTGCTGGATGTCTGGATGAGCCACGGCGATAAAGTAGTTACACTGCCATCTGGTTTTCAGATCATGGCCTCAACACCTGCTTGCCCAATTGCTGGCATGGCAGACGAAGCACGGGTTATGCGTACAGTTTCACCCAGAGGTAACGCACACCAGGCAAGGCACCGCTATTTTGCACCGTTTCGTGCGCGAGATTTGTGGCTGCAAGGGCGATTGGTCGATGCCCGGTTTTATTGAAGAAGCCATTCAAAGCATTCGCAACCAGGTTGGCACCGATGAGGTCATTCTGGGTTTGTCGGGTGGGGTAGATTCCTCTGTGGCGGCAGCGCTGATTCACCGCGCCATTGGCGACCAGCTAACCTGCGTGTTTGTTGATCATGGACTTTTGCGCCACCAGGAAGGTGCACAAGTCATGGAAACTTTTTCCCGGCACTTGGGCGTTAAAGTGGTGCATGTGCAGGCTGAGCAGGAGTTTATGTCGCAACTTGCGGGCATTACCGACCCCGAAGCCAAGCGCAAAATAATTGGCAAGGCGTTTGTGAATGTGTTTCAGCGCGAGGCAGCCAAACTTGCCAACGCACGTTGGTTGGCCCAAGGCACTATTTACCCCGATGTTATTGAATCGGCTGGTGGCAAAACCGGTAAGGCCACCAACATTAAAAGCCACCACAACGTAGGCGGCCTGCCCGATACCTTAAACCTGCAATTGCTTGAACCCTTGCGCGATTTGTTCAAAGACGAGGTGCGCAAGCTGGGTGTAGAGCTGGGCCTGGACCCCGAAATGGTATACCGCCACCCCTTCCCTGGGCCGGGTCTGGGTGTGCGCATTTTAGGTGAAGTGCGTGCGGAATACGCTCACATACTGCAGTTGGCCGATGCCATTTTTATCGAAGAGTTGCGCCACACCAAAGCCGGTGTCAACGACCTTGCAGCCGGCCTGTGTTCAGAAGACGATGTGGGCAAAACCTGGTACGAACTCACCAGCCAGGCCTTTGCCGTGTTTTTGCCAGTTAAATCGGTAGGGGTGATGGGCGATGGCCGAACCTACGAATACGTGGTAGCTATTCGCGCTGTACAAACCCTGGATTTTATGACCGCACACTGGGCGCATTTGCCCTATGCTTTGCTGGGCCGTGTTTCCAACCGCATTATTAACGAGGTGAAGGGCGTAAACCGAGTGGTGTATGACGTTTCAGGCAAGCCACCAGCAACGATAGAGTGGGAATGATCCCGCGTCTGGCAATGGCTGGCATTTAATGGCACCAAGCACTGATTAAGCTGTTTTATTTATTGATTTTTTATGGTTTTTGTTTGGCATTGGCTGGCATCATCTGGCAGTGACAAGCAGTGTTTTTTTATGGCATGGTACGTGGTACTATTTACTTTTGATACCATGAACGAGCTTGATACCATGCTGTTCCGCGACGGGAATGCATGGTACGAAAATGACATAAGTTATTGATTTTAAATAAAATTTATTGTCAGCGAGGCGGTTTTTCGATCATGGTATTTTAACCTTGTCAAGACGAAACAAATGCTGACAGATACCAAGCTGCGAAACCTCAAGCCGCAGGAAAAACTTTACAAGGTGAATGACCGTGATGGCCTTTACGTGGCCGTCACCCCGGCGGGGTCGGTCTCGTTCCGCTACAACTATTCAATCAACGGCAGGCAGGAAACCATCACCTTCGGGCGCTATGGTGTGGGCGGTATCACGTTGTCTGAGGCTAGAGAACAGTTGAGCGATGCCAAAAAAATGATCGCTGCTGGAAAGTCTCCGGCCAAGGAAAAGGCAAGAGACAAAGCACGCATCAAGGATGCAGAGACATTTGGTGCTTGGGCTGAAAAATGGTTGCGCGGCTACCAAATGGCAGACTCAACACGTGACATGCGCCGTTCAATTTTTGAGCGAGAGTTGAAGCCTAAATTTGGCAATCAGAAACTGATTGAAATCACCCACGAGGATTTGAGGGCGCTGACGGATGCCATCGTGGAGCGTGGAGCACCTGCAACGGCTGTTCATGCCCGTGAGGTGGTTTTGCAGGTCTATCGCTGGGCAATTGAGCGTGGTCAGAAGGTCGAGAACCCGGCTGAATTGGTGCGGCCAACCACCATCGCCAAATTCGAGCCACGTGACCGAGCACTGAATGCCGAGGAAATTGCGCTGATGTATCAATACATTGAGCGCATTGGAACGACACCATCAATTCGTGCGGCAGCCAAGTTGCTTCTACTGACGCTGGTGCGGAAAAGTGAGTTGACCAACGCGACTTGGAGTGAGATCAATTTCAGCGAAGCTCTTTGGACAATTCCCAAAGAGCGAATGAAGCGACGCAATCCGCATTTGGTTTTTTTGTCAAAGCAGGCGCTGGATATTTTTATCGCCTTGAAAACCTTTGCGGGTGGTTCAAACTATGTGCTGCCATCGCGCTACGACACGGATTCACCGATGAGCAGTGCCACGCTAAATCAAGTATTGACCCTGACATACCGACTAGCGCAAAAAGAAGGCAAGCCGCTTGCCAAATTTGGCCCTCATGATTTGCGAAGAACGGCCAGTACGCTTTTGCACGAGGCTGGTTACAACACCGACTGGATTGAGAAATGTCTTGCTCACGAGCAGCGAGGCGTGAGGGCTGTGTACAACAAGGCCGAATATCGGGAACAGCGCACGGCGATGTTGCAAGACTGGGCAGACATGATTGATGAATGGACGCTCAAGCGGCCACAACAGTAACGCCGGGACGCAAAACTTGGATGCCAGATGATTTGCGTTTTTCAATCCAGTTCTCAATTTCGCCCAAGTCCCAAGCGACGTTCCGGCTGGTCAACGCAATCCTTCTAGGGAACTCGCCCCGTTGCTCCATATTGAAGATGGTGCGCTCCGATAGCGGGATCATTGATAGCAATTTTTTGCGGTTGATGAGAGTTCTGTTTTCAGCCTTAATTTCCATACGGTGGCCTTCCTTCAATTACGTATTCAACGGTTGAAGAATGCCGCCGAAGCATGGCGCGGTGGTTGAAAAAAGTTAGAAAATAGTTGACGCTAAGGCGTTGCCACTTGAGCTTTGCGCTTCATCGCAGCCGAGACGGCCTGACGTGATATACCAAGTTGGCGTGCAATTTCAGCTTGGTTAGTAATGCCTTGTTTGAGCAGGCCATCAACTAACTTGGTTGGCGTTTTTAATGCTTGAAGCTGCCGGTATGCTTCTCTTCTCACAAAAGCATGGGCTTCAATGTCCCAGCCCGGTAGCTCGTGAGCATGCTTGCTCCAAATCTCTGCAATCAAATCGGCGTATTCAGCGGCATAGCGCCTGTCCCGCTGGTAGGCACGGCGCGCCTCATCACTGCGTTTTGGGTTATGTGCCATGCAATAGAGCTTGCTTGGTTTTGAGGCATTTTCTGGTTGACCTGGTAGCCGAGCGGCGCTGAGTAAATCGCCACGCCGTGCCCATGAGGAAATAAGCGCCAATCGTTCCACTTGATCCCGAAACGTCTCCACCGACCAGTCACCTCTCATTTCTCGAATATCACAGTAAATCGCAATCAAGCGACCCGGTTCATGTGGGCCAAACTTTGGAGTTGGAGTTGCCCCCATTTGACGGACAGTTTTTTACTGAACCGAGAGCTCCTCGGTGTTTGTAGTTTCTTCTAATTCTATTGCTTTGTGATTTTCCTCCATCAGTTTTCTTTCAAAATTATTGGGTGACAAATAGCCCAGTCCTGAGTGTCGGCGTTTTGGGTTGTACCAAGCCTCAATCCATGTGAACACAGCAAGTCGTGCATCGGTTTTGTTTTTCCATGAACGCCTGTCAATCAATTCACATTCAAGACTTGCAAAAAAACTTTCTGCCATGGCGTTGTCATATGCATCGCCTACACTGCCCATGGATGGTCGAACCCCCATTTCCCTGCAACGCTTGCCAAATTCAATGCTGGTGTATTGGCTGCCCTGGTCACTGTGATGAATCACTTGTTGTGGTTTACGAGTAATCAGTGCCATATTCAATGCCTTGATGACCAAATCGGCAGTCATTCGTTCACCAAAGGCCCAGCCCACCACCTTGCGGCTGAACACATCCAACACCACAGCCAGATACAAAAAACCAGCCCAGGTAGGAATATAAGTCATGTCTGCCACATAAAGCTGATTAATTGTTGTGGCCTTAAAATGGCGATTGACCAAATCCGGGGCAGGCCGTTGGCGTTTGTTAGGTGTTGGGCCTCGTGTGATTATATTCCAATTCGAAGCTGGCCGCTGTTTAAAAGCCCGGCCGTTGTTGGATGATTTAATCAAAGACCTGAAGGAGAGTCGCAATGAGCCATCGCCTGCATAGTA
>JAAURO010000036.1 GCA_012032215.1 Limnobacter sp. | reverse complement strand
CAACGGCAAGGTAAACCGCCGCCGAATTGTTCGACAAACTGATGGCGCGCAACCCCGCTGCCTTACAGACTGCCAGCACTGCCACTGCGCCCCTGCAAGATGTGGTTGTGATAGGCGGTGGCCCTGCAGGCGTAAGCGCAGCCATTTACAGCGCCCGCAAAGGCTTGAAGGTAACCCTGATTGCCGACCGCATTGGCGGACAGGTAAAAGACACCCTGGGTATCGAGAACTTTATTTCCGTGCCCCAAACCACCGGGCAAGAATTATCGGGCGGCCTGCAAGCCCACATGAACGCCTACGAAATCACCGTAAAAGAACACCTGAAAGTCAGCAAGGTAGAACAAGGCGACATCAAAACCGTTACCCTGTCCTCCGGCGAAGTGCTGCACAGCAAAACCCTGATTGTTGCCACAGGTGCCAAATGGCGCGAACTGGGAGTGCCCGGCGAAAAAGAAAATATCGGCAATGGCGTGGCCTACTGCCCCCACTGCGATGGCCCGTTTTTCAAAGGCAAAGACGTAGCCGTAATCGGTGGCGGAAACTCTGGCATAGAAGCCGCACTGGACCTTGCAGGCATTGTGAAATCGGTCACGGTATTTGAATTCATGCCCGACCTGAAAGCCGACAAAGTGCTGGTGGATCAAGCCCGGCAACGCAACAACATCACCATTTTAAAAAATGTGGCCACCGAATCCATTGTGGCCGCCAACGGCAAGGTAAATGCCCTTGTGTACAAAAACCGCGACACGGGTGAACAGCACGAACTGCCGCTCAGCGCCGTGTTTGTGCAAATTGGCCTGGTGCCCAACAGCCACTTTTTGGGTGACCTGCTGGAACTCACGAAGCACGGCGAAATTGTTATCAACGAAAAATGCCAAACTTCCGAAGCGGGCATTTACGCCTGCGGCGATGTAACCACCGTGCCCTACAAACAGATTGTGGTAGCCATGGGAGAAGGCACCAAAGCATCGCTGGCCTCTTTCGAGTACTTGTTGACCAACGGCGAACAACTGGACAAAGCCTATGCCCAGATGCAAGCCGCCTCGCAGGAACTGGCCTGAGTGTAAAAACCGGCAGCTAACTGCTGGCTGGCCTGTTCATGCACCGTTAGCCCGCCGACAACTCAGCAAGGGGTTGGTGCGCACGGCAAGCACCTTGCCCGCCAGAGTTTATCCCTGAAAATTCAAGGCCTCAAAGCCTTAAAGAGCTTTCAGGTGATAAAATTCTGGTCTGTTTTCAGTAAAGGGTCATCATGGCCGGACACAGCAAATGGGCAAACATTCAGCACCGCAAAAGCAGGCAAGACGCCAAGCGGGGCAAAGTCTGGACAAAAGTTATCCGTGAAGTCACGGTTGCTGCCCGCCAGGGCGGCGGCGATGCAGACTCCAACCCCCGCCTGCGGCTGGCCATGGACAAAGCCCAGGCCGTCAACATGCCCAAAGACAACGTGCAGCGCGCCATTGCCAAAGCCACCGGCGAAGCCGATGGTGTGAACTACGAAGAAATCCGCTACGAAGGTTATGGCCTGAACGGTGCCGCCGTTATCGTGGACTGCATGACCGACAACCGCGTACGCACCGTGGCCGAAATACGCCACGTGTTCTCCAAACATGGCGGCAACCTCGGCACCGATGGCTCGGTCGCCTTCCTGTTCAAGCACTGCGGGCAATTTGTGTTTGCCCCCGGCACCCCCGAAGACGCAGTCATGGAAGCCGCCCTGGAAGCAGGTGCCGAAGACGTCATTACCGACGAGGAAGGCGTTATCGAAGTACTGTGCCCGGTGTCCGAGTACCACGCCGTGCAAAAAGCCTTCGAGGCTGCTGGCCTGGTTCCAGAAGCCGCTGAAGTCACCTGGAAGCCCGAAGCCGAAACCGAACTTGCAGGCGAAGACGGCCAGAAGATGCAAAAGCTGCTCGATGCCCTGGAAGACCTGGATGACACCCAGGAGGTGTACACCAACGTAGTTATTCAGGAGTGATTGCATTGCCGTGGAACTCACAACCGCGCCAGGTTCCCTTTTTAGCCAGTAAATGCCCCCGGCATTCACCCACTTCACCATTTTCCAACCCTGCAACAAGGCAAATCCCAACAAGGCACCCATGAAAATTCTGGTTATTGGTTCTGGCGGTCGCGAACACGCCATGGCATGGCGGCTCGCCCAATCACCCCGCGTACACAAAGTCTTTGTGGCCCCAGGCAATGGGGGCACCGCGCTGGAAGAGTCCATGGAAAACGTGGACATTTCGGATTTCAATGCCTTGGCAGACTTTGCCGAACAACAGCAGGTGTACCTGACCGTGGTTGGCCCCGAAGCCCCTTTGGCAGGCGGCATTGTGGATATTTTTCGTGAACGCGGATTGCGCATTTTTGGCCCCACGCAGCTTGCCGCCCAACTGGAAAGCTCTAAAGACTACGCCAAAGCGTTCATGCAGCGCCACGGCATACCCACCGCCGCTTACGCCACCTTTTCCGATGCCGCCAAGGCGCACGCGTACATCAATGCCCAGGGCGCGCCCATTGTCATTAAGGCCGATGGCCTTGCAGCCGGCAAAGGCGTGGTTGTGGCGCAAACCCTGGAAGAAGCCCACCAGGCCATAGACGACATGCTGCTGGGCAACTCCATGGGCAATGCGGGTTCTCGCGTGGTAATTGAAAAATTTCTAGCCGGCGAAGAAGCCAGCTTCATCGTGATGGTCGATGGCAACGAAGCCTTGCCGCTGGCCTCGTCGCAAGATCACAAACGCCTGCTTGATGGCGATTTAGGCCCCAACACCGGTGGCATGGGCGCGTATTCGCCCGCCCCCGTGGTAACCCCGGCCATGCATGCACGGGTAATGCGCGAAGTCATTTACCCCACCATCCACGGCATGAAAAAGACGGCATTGAATTTACCGGTTTTTTGTATGCCGGGCTGATGATCGACAGCGAAGGCACCCCCCGCGTGCTTGAATTCAATTGCCGCATGGGCGACCCCGAAACCCAACCCATCATGATGCGCATGAAAAGCGACTTCGTACAACTGCTTGATGCCGCCATCAACGGCAAACTGGCCAATATGGAAGCCGAGTGGGACCGCCGCACCGCACTGGGCGTAGTACTTGCCGCAGCCAATTACCCGCAAGCCCCGCGCACAGGCGATGTCATTGCTTTTCACACACCGCAAGCCACAAGCGGCACCAGCCACTTTCACAGCGAACCAGCAGACACCGCCCAGGAAGCCAAAGTGTTTCATGCAGGCACGCAGGCAAAAAAAGGCCAAGCGTTTACCGCAGGCGGACGCGTGTTGTGCGCCACCGCCTTGGGTGATTCAGTGCGCGTGGCCCAGCAAAAAGCCTACCAGCTGGTCCAAACCGTACACTTTGAGGGCATGCAATACCGCACAGATATCGGCCACCATGCGATTGGCAGAAAAGTGGACTAAAACACACGAGCCAAGAAACCACTATGCCCCCCAATAAACCTCCTTACCCGCCACCAGAAACAACAAAACCAACCGTGGTTCTGGCAGAGTCAAACCCACATACCAGCCACACTGAATTGGTGAAAACGTATTTCCTGGACTTGCAAAACCACATTATTGGCAGCCTGACCGCGCTGGAAAGCATGCCTTTTACCGTGGATACCTGGGAGCGCTCGCCCGGTGAAAACCTTAGCGGTGGGGGGCGCACTTGCGTGCTTGAAGAAGGCAGCTTATTGGAGCGTGGCGGCGTGAACTTTAGCCACGTACAAGGCAAACACCTGCCAGCCTCTGCCACGGCAACCCGCCCCGAATTGGCGGGAGCCTCGTTTGAAGCACTGGGTGTCTCGCTGGTGTTTCACCCACGCAGCCCGCTGGTACCCACCGTTCACATGAATGTGCGTTTTTTCTCGGCACTCAACCCCCAAGGGCAAAGCGTTTGGTGGTTTGGCGGCGGCATGGATTTAACCCCCTACTACGGCTTTGAAGAAGACGCGCAGCACTTTCACCAACGCTGCCACAATGCCCTGCACCCGTTTGGCACCGAGTATTACCCACGCTTCAAACAAGCGTGTGACGACTACTTTTTCCTGAAACACCGCAACGAACCACGCGGCATCGGCGGCATTTTCTTTGACGATCTGTGCGAACCCGGTTTCGAGAAAAGCTTTGCCCTCACCCGCAGCGTAGGCAACCACTTTACCCAAGCCTGGATACCCATTGCGCAGCGCCGCACAGCCCTGCCCTACACCCAGCAACAACGCGAATTTCAGGCATACCGCCGTGGCCGTTATGTAGAATTTAATCTGGTATTTGACCGCGGCACCCTGTTTGGCCTGCAAAGCGGCGGGCGTACCGAATCGATATTGATGTCCATGCCACCACGGGTAAGCTGGCGCTACGACTGGCAGCCAGAACCAGGCAGCGAAGAAGCCCGGTTGTACACCGATTTTCTGGTAAAAAAGAATTGGCTGACCACAAACCGACCGGAACATCCCTAAGGCAATACACCCAGAAAACAAAGAAGGGGCCCCACTGGCCCCTTTTTGTTACGGGCATTCGTCCCTGGTTTACGGGCAAGCATCCCGTACCCGCACCCATTGATTTTCTTGCGCTGCCTGCGTTCTGGTTGCGGGGTTACGCACACATGATCGCCAGGAAAGGCTTCTCGCCACACAAAACCGGGAAGACAGGTGTCTGGCCCATACGCACCTCCAGAAGGGCTGCGGCGCGCGCCTGCCTGCGCATTGTCGGCACGGGTCTGCTCACGCACTTGCGGCGTCACGCAAACATGGTCAGCGGGCCGCGCTTCGCGCCACACAAAACCCTGAACACAGGTGTCTGGCCCATACGCACAGTTCCGCTCACCCGTAAGAGGCTGGCCCACACTGCCAATATTGTTGCTGCAACAATACACCTTGGAACCCGTCCAGCATGAACTGCCACTCGATGAACCCGGTGGTGGATTCGAAGGTGTTTCACCAGATCGGCAGGAACCGTCACAAAACGGAGCAGTGCCATCCCATCGGCAGCTTCGCCCCGGTGTTGAAAGGCAAAGGGCCTTGGTTCCCGTCCAGCAATTGGAGCCAAAAGGCGGGTTCTGATTGACAAAAGGTGGAACCCAAAAATCCGGAATAGAGCCCAACCGGGTAAGCTCGGTTTCATTGGCACCGCATGCACCGGCACAAAACGGCGCCGTACCGTCCCAACGCAAAGTCTGGGCAAACGCGGCGGGCAGATTGAGTGCGCAAAATGTCAGCGCACCAATCAGGACGCGCAGCGGTGTTTTCATGGCGGCATTTCGTGATGCTTCGCTGTTCTTTTTCATGTGTTTCTCCTTCTCGCACAAAGCGCCCAAAAACGAGCCCGGAACAGTCAGGCACCCCCTTTCAGCGCAGCGAAAATAAAATAAGGCAGGAACGACAAAAAAACCAGTTGAAAACTATGAGTGCCAAGTCAGCGCACACAAGCAGGTAAACTACCACCAAATGAGCGATTAAGAAAAAGCAGGGTCGCTCACAGCCCGCCTTTGTCAGCCTGCCTCTCTCTCCAAAGGCCATACGAGAAATTCCAGACGGACACACGTTTAGCGTATACCTGTTTGACAGACTATTTGCAGCACTCGCTCTACAAGAAGTGTAAAATGACATCGACCTCAGCACGCAATAGCATTCCCCCTGATGCCCCTCCTCATTCAGTCAGCTTTTGGCAAGCCGTTGGTTTTTGGTTCAGGCTTGGCTTCATCAGCTTTGGAGGCCCCGCCGGACAAATTTCGGTCATGCATCAGGAACTGGTCGAAAACCGCCGCTGGATTTCAGAGCGACGTTTCCTGCATGCCCTCAACTACTGCATGCTGCTGCCAGGACCGGAAGCACAACAACTGGCCACCTACATCGGCTGGCTCCTGCACAAAACCAAAGGCGGCATCGTGGCTGGAGTGTTGTTTGTGCTTCCCTCACTACTGCTTCTGATCGCCTTGTCCTGGATGTATATCACCTTGGGGAACACACCATTAGTGGCTGGATTGTTCTATGGCATTAAGCCCAGTGTAATGGTTATAGTGTTGCAAGCTGCGCATCGCATTGGCTCGCGCACACTCAAAAACAACTGGCTGTGGGCTATTGCAGCAGGATCATTTTTGGCGATTTTCTTTTTTAATGCGCCTTTTCCTGTGATCGTTGCCACAGCTGCCTTGATAGGCTATGCGGGTGGACGCATCACCCCCCACACATTTAAAATCAATGGTGGTCACAGCGAAACTGACAAAACATTCGGCCTCGCACTAATCGATGACCATACACCAACGCCCGCGCACGCCAAATTCGCCTGGAACCGGGCGATGCAAATCGCCTCTATTGGCGCAATGCTATGGGCCTTACCAATCGGCTTGTTGACGATTGCCTAAAGCTGGGAGCACACACTCACGCAGATGGGGCTGGTTTTTTACCAAAGCTGCGCTGCTTACCTTTGGCGGCGCGTATGCTGTACTACCGTATGTCTATCAGGGTGCAGTAGTACACTATAACTGGCTTACACCAACACAGATGATTGACGGTCTGGCCTTGGGCGAAACCACACGGGCCCACTGATTATGGTAGTAGCTTTCGTTGGTTTTATCGGTGGTTATGTAAACGCGGTGTTTGGGCCAGACTCCCTGTTCCTGGCTGGGGCAATCGCGGCATCGTTGGTGACCTGGTTCACCTTTCTTCCCTCTTTCCTGTTTATCCTGCTCGGTGGGCCCTTAGTTGAAGCCACCCACGGAGTTCTCAAATTTACCGCTCCGCTCACTGCCATTACAGCAGCGGTAGTAGGTGTCATTCTGAATTTAGCGTTGTTTTTTGGTTACCATATTCTATGGCCCGAGGGTTTCACAGGCGCTTTTGATAGCCTGTCAGCCCTGATAGCAGCAGGTGCAGCTATTGTCCTGTTTCGCTTCAAGCGCAATGTGATTCACGTAATTGTGGGCTGCGCCGTGGTTGGACTGGCATTAAAAACCCTGATCTTATAAAACACACTTACGCCACGTAATTAATATAGTGAGAAAGTTGTACCTTAAAACCTTTTTTGGCGTCAATCACTGCATTCATGTGAGCACCAATTGCGCCATCTGCCGATGCAAGATGAAAAATCGGCTTGCGATGCTCTTGAGCCATAGACACCAGGCTGCGGCATACGCTGTTGCGTGCCTGCTGTTTGGGCTGCTGGCTCCGTTACCTGCCTGTGCCGACAGCACTCCACCCACCACCAGGCAGTCTGCGCAAAACACTTTTTTTGGTGAATCTACCGTGCGCCTTGGCAAACACACCCTGAAAGTGGAAGTTGCCAATACCCCGCAAGCCCGCAACCAGGGCCTGATGTTCCGCACCAGCCTGCCAGACAACCAAGGTATGTTGTTTAAATTCGATCAGGCAGGCGAACACTGCATGTGGATGCAAAACACGCTTATTGATTTAGACGTGGCCTTTTTCAACGCCCAGGGGAGATTAATAAACATCGAGGCCATGCAGGCTGGCACCGTGCAAATACATTGCGCGAAAAGCCCGGCTCTGTATGCGCTTGAAATGAACCGGGGTTGGTTTGATGCAAACCATGTGAAAAGCGGCACACAACTGCACGTGCAGACGCCTGAAAAATGAGTGCTCAAAAACATTCGGCGCCCCGCTGCAACAGGCAATGAAGCCATTCAAAGTGCGTTGCCCATGCAGTTGGGCCATTCAATCAGGCAAAATTCTTGCCCGCAAATTCCCAGTTGGCAATTTTCCAAAAACCTTCCAGGTAATTGGGCCGCGAATTGCGGTAATCAATGTAGTAGGCGTGCTCCCAAACGTCGCAGGTTAACAGCGCTTTGTCATCGGTGGTTAAAGGGGTGGCCGCATTGCTGGTGTTTACAATGTCGACTGAGCCATCGGTTTTTTTAACCAGCCATGTCCAGCCAGAACCAAAGTTGCCTGCAGCACTTTTGGCAAAAGCTTCCTTGAAAGCATCGAAGCTGCCAAACTTTTTGTGGATGGCATCGGCCAAAGCACCCGCAGGCTGGCCGCCCCCCTTGGGTGAAAGCCCATTCCAGTAGAAAGTGTGGTTCCACACCTGGGCTGCGTTGTTAAACACACCGCCGGTGGATTTTTCACGATGTCTTCGAGGCTTGCCGATTCAAACTCGGTGCCCTTAATCAGATTGTTCAGATTGTTTACGTAAGTCTGGTGATGCTTGCCGTAGTGGTACTCCAGTGTTTCGCGAGAAATATGAGGCTCCAGGCCATCCATTGTGTAGGGTAGTTCAGGTAATTTGTGTTCCATGCCAATACTCCTTGCTGTCGATAAAATTGTTGCTTGTGCCTCACCATTCTAACGCGTATAAAGGCATCACTCTGGTTCGCCGGGGCGACTCGCTTGTTTGTCTGTAACCGCAAGCGACAGACTGCCATCTGTGAGAGTGGCCCGCAGTACCTGGCCAATTTGCACCTCGTTTACCCCCTTTACCAATCCGGAAGCAGTCTCCAAAAACACATAGCCTTTTTTCAGCGTGTGTTCGGGCGAGAGCGATTCCAGCAAGGCAGACAGCCGTTGCAGGCTTTGGCCGTGCTTTTCCAGCGAGCGGCCTGCAGGTGCGCACAGCTTTTCATGTGCTGTTTCAAGGTGTTGTGCATATGCAAACAGACCACGCCGCCCGGCTGGGGCCAGTCTTTTGGACCGTGCCTGCAAGGCATTGTCCAGCATGCCCAGGCGGTTGCGCATGCTGCGCTCTAGCCGAAGCGCCAGCTCACTCAAGCGTTGCACGTAACGCTGGCACTGTTGCGCCGGGTGCAGCAACAGCCCTTCTGCGCGGTCTGTGCGCTGGGCAAGCTGGTTCAAATACCGTTCAGCCCGCAGGGCAAAAGTGTGGGCGCAATGCTGCAAACGGCCCAGCAGATCGGAAGTAGTGGGGCTTATCAGCTCGACTGCTGCGGTGGGCGTAGAAGCACGCAAATCAGCGGCAAACTCGGCCAGGGTTACATCCGATTCATGCCCAACACCCACCACCACCGGGGTTTGGCACCCTGCCACCGCGCGCACCACGGCTTCTTCATTAAAACTCCAGAGATCCTCCAGGCTGCCGCCACCACGCGTCACGATCAGCACATCGTGCCCCCCAGCATCTGCTTTTTAATGGCAACAAGCAATTCGGTCACAGCGGCCTTGCCTTGCACGCTGGCAGGATACAAGGTACAGGCCACATGCGGTATACGGCGCGCCAGAGCGCGTTTTACATCGGCATAGGCGGCCGCCTGGCCAGAAGTAACCAATCCCAGAGAAAACGGATAGGCAGGCAGCGCTTTTTTGCGGGCTTCATCAAACAAGCCCTCTGCCTGCAATGCACTGCGCAAACGCATAAACTGCTCGGCCAGACTGCCCTGCCCCGCTTTTTTAAGGCTGAAGCACACAATCTGAAAGTTGCCTCGGGCTTCGTAAATGGCAGGGCTGCATTGCACCTCCACTTTGTCGCCCATTTGTGGCAAAAACCAACGCGCACGGTGTCACCACGCCACATCACCGCCTGCACCACAGCGCGCTCGTCTTTCAGGCTGAAATACCAATGCCCAGAGCTTGCCCGCGTAATCTGGCTGATTTCTCCCTGAACCTGCGCCAAGGGGAATTGGGCACGCAACACACCTAAAACCTGTGTCAGAAAATCACTGACAGTTAAAACCCTATTTCCTTCAGTCATTTACACATGTTCCACCGCAAAAAACCCCACTAATCCACAACGCGTAACAAAATGACGAAATTATTGCAAGCCCGTTACAGCGCAGCACATAAAACACAACCAATTGAATTTAAATAGAAAAATAAAATTCCCGTGAACGGAACCACTTCATAAAATTATTAAAAACCGATTTTCTATCAGCAAGATGTGTACTTTTCCCCAAAGTTATCCACAGTCGATACCCTATTCGCAGCGCAAGGGCATTTATTTGTCTAAACTGTGTTTTTTGGTTAGAGTCCGACACTCATTATTCTGGAGAGTCTACTGTGTGGGCCATCGTTACAGCAGCCGGCTGGCCAATCTGGCCACTGATTTTTGCCTCCATCGCCGGGTTGGCAATTGTTTTTGAACGCCTTTGGTTTCTCAGAAAAACCAATCTGGTGCCCAGCAATCTGGCCCCCGAAGTGGTCAAAACCATTCCGCTGTTCCGCG
>JAAURO010000035.1 GCA_012032215.1 Limnobacter sp. | reverse complement strand
GCCAAACCAACCAGGCACCCACTGCATGGCGCGCCCCTGTCATCCAATGGCTGCTGTCACTGCAACTGCCGCAGCTGCAGCCACCACCGCACCCACCACAGCACCTGCTAGAGCAGCAAAAAACTGCTGTGTTTGATGTGGTGGCCTTGGGTGGCAATCGGTTTGGGGTCGGATGGTGCGGCCTCTTGTGCGCCCAGCAAAGGCCCCAGGAGAAAACCACCAAGAGTGCTGCCAGCAACACCAGCCAAGCCAACTGCATTTTTCTTAAGAGCTTGCCCGGTTGCTTTGACTCCAGCTTGCATGATGGCAGTTAGGCAAGCGCATTGGCCCTTTGCCATGAATTAGGTGCTCGTAGCCTGAGCCTGAGCAGGAGCGGGGCTAAATGCCCTAAGCGTGGCAATGCACTGCTCGGTTTGTTCTTGGGTAAAGGGCTTGGCTCGGGTAAAGGTAAACGAGAGCAACTGTGGCAGCCTGGCCCACATCATGTTAATTTGGTGCATGGGGCCGTCTGGTGAGTCCCATTGGTAACTGAGCAGTGGGCAGGCTTGGCCTTCGATTTCCAGGGTGGTGAATTGTTTTTCAGCGTAGCCAGTTAGCTCGCTGCGAATGGCCTGTACTTGTTCATTCAAGTAAGCTTCTCGGGTTTTACCAGATGGAATTTGTTCGCGTGAAACAACCAGATTGATTCCGTCTTTCACAGGGGATTTAATGACATTGAGCGACTCGTCCTGCCAGCTTTCTGGTAACTCCAGCAAGCCTTCGTTGAGTTGATAGTGCATAGTTAATCGGTAGATAGATAAATCAAGCGTTGGATTTTACTGGCTGTTTGCTTCGTTTGGGATGCTTTAACCTAAAAGCCCACGTTTTTTTGAAGTCGCTTTGGGCTTTGGACGTTGATTTGTAAGCATTCATCAGAATTCAGTGAAGCTTTGATGCCCAGGAAGGGCAAGAAGTTTTTAAGGGCATCTTCTCCATGATTTGCGCAGCAACGCGCTATGACCAGGCCAAACGAACATCCAGCAGCCGAACCATTATCAACTGTTTATGCTCGTCTACCGCGGTCACGACCTCACAGACAAAAAAACGCTTTAAAACCCTACCCCCCAGGCACGCGCTGCAACAAATCGGGGTCAGGTTGTTCGGTGGGGAGTTCAATGCGGTGTTGCTGCCCGCTACGGGAAATAACGGCAAAGTTGTTGCCGACTTCGTCGAGTTGCCAGCCGTTGGCCACCATGCTGCCAACCGGCATGGATTCTGCGGGCTGGCCTTCGACCGAAAGAATGGCGGCCCCCTTTCCACTAGACGAAGCAAACACGCCGAGCAGTTGCAAAGAGGGTGGGGTTAAGCCGCCTTCGGTTTCTACACCCAACAGGCGTGCTTCGGCGCTTTGATCCATGCGAAACTGCGCCGAGGGCGCATTTTGCATGGCAGGTGCCACGGTGGGGGCTGGCTCGGAAAGTTTTAGAATAAACCACACCGCCAGCCCAACCGTGCAGGTATACAAAGCCAGCTTGGCCAGGCTTACCCAGCCGGACAGGGTCAGCGGCAAACGCAGGGGATTTCTCACAAAGTGGCCTTATGGATGGTTCCAGCCCAAACTGTATCAAAAACTACGTGGCATAGTTACACCCTGGTGGGGTTGGCGCAACCGGCCGCCCTGCCTGTACACTGTAGCGCACTGGGCCGTTTTGCATTCAAACCCATTATTAAACTGAACACAAAGCATTACACGGAAACTCCTGCTACACGCAATCAATCCAAATCACAACAAAGCACCACGAGGCTTTCCGGACTCGTTAAAGCCACTATTTGGAACTCCAAACAGCAGCGCCATAGGCGACTATTTAACACAACGGGGACTGGTGGAAAAAATAGACGGGTTCTTCAAAAAAATTCTTGCGGCAATTTTGCCTTGTGCCGCACCCGCTCTCAAATACACCGAGTTTTTTGAAGTAAAGCGTCCCCGTTTAGGAAACGCCGATAGCTGGCATGTAGACAAAGACCCAAAATTACTCACTTGCCTTGCCACCATTTCAGGAAAGCCCACCGAATATGTCCCCGAAACTGTTAAACAGAATAAGTTTGAGGAAAATCTTCACCAATATACCCTTAAAAAAGGGGTAGATCTCAGCGCTGACATACAGACTCTCCCAGCCGGACACCTGCACATTTTTTTATGCCGAGGTTTACACCGTTATGCTCCCGACACCAAGCAACCACTGCTATTGCATCGAGCACCCCCTGCCGCCCCAGGGACACGCACTATTTTGCTAATAAGGTTTAACCTGAAGAACTACCCACCAGAAGCGGTAGTTGTCAAACAATCTGTCGTGTATTTTAAAAAAAGTAGGCTATAAAACTGTCTGTTTTTGCTCCTCGCGTTGAATTGGTTTTTCGGGGTTCAAGTGAACCGAGTGGATATATTTCCAGTTTCTTGTTTGTCTGCTCCACCGCTGGGGGTTTGCCGCCTTTGCGCGTTCATAAACCTGTTTGCGGGCGAACAACATGATTTGATCCCTGCCAGCGTCACGCTGGCAGGGCGTCACAAACGCAATACCGCTGTGGCGGTGTTCCTCGTTGTACCAACGCACCAGCGCGCTCGCCCATTCTCGGGCCTGTTGTATGTTTTCAAAAGGTCGAACCGGTAAATCAGCTCGATACTTCAGGGTTTTGAACAGTGCTTCAGAATACGGGTTGTCATTGCTCACCGCAGGCCTGCTACGGCTGTATGCCACCCCAAGGGACTGCATCATCGCAATCATGTTTTGCCCTTTCATTGGCGCACCGTTGTCTGAGTGTACGGTCAATTGATCCGGGGCAATGCCGTTGCGCTCACAAATATCTTGCAGTAATTCACTGGCCTGTTGCGCACTTTCGGTATCAAATACCTGCCAGCCTACAATCTTTCTGCTGAATATATCGACATACAGGTACAGGTAATAAAACAAGCCTCGAACTAGAGTGGGCAGGTACGTGATGTCCCATGTGTAAATCTCGTTACAGCCCTGTGCACACAGGCTGCGTGGCTTTTGGCGTAGGGTGCTACTAGGCTTTTCGCTACGCCGGTGTGTCAGTTGGTTCTCTTGGCGCAAAATCCGATACATTGTGGATTCACTGGCAAGGTAGATGCTTCGGTCAGCCAATCGCGGCACAATCTGACTGGGGGGCAGACTCTCGAACTCTGCATTGTTGAGCGTGCTCAACACTTGGCTTCGCTCTTGTGGACTAAGTTGATTGTGTGTTTGTGCAGGTGCACAGCGCAAGCCATTTGTACGGCGGTCGCCTTGGCTAGCGCTTTGTTTTTTCCAGCGTTCAAGCGTGCGCAGGCAAAGGTCGATTTGTTGACAAGCACGATGCTGCCTTGCTCCACTTTGGTGGGCTTGTTCGATCAGTCTGATTGTGTTTTGGCGCTGTTGCAGGCTGGTCATTTTTCTGGGTCCTGTAACAGCGCCTGAAACTTTTTTTGTAGCACCAGCAGGGCTGCAGTTTCTGCGAGGGCTTTTTCTTTACGACGCAATTCTCGCTCCATTTCCTGATATTTGCCTTGTAGCCCTCGCAGTGCTGCCTTGGTGGGGTCACTGTCGGCTTTGGCACCCACGGGTACAGTGCAGAAATGTTCCCGCCAAGCTTTGAGATGGTGTGCAAACAGGCCGTGGGTGCGGCACCATGCGCCAAGCTCTTGTTCGCTCAGGCCATGGCTTTGTTCAAGCGCCAGGAGTCGTTGCGCGGCATCCCACTTGATGGGGGGCAAACCCAGTGGTAAACAGCTCGATCCCAACGGCGTACTCAGGTGGGGCTTCGTGCTTTTGCGCGACTGGGCAAGCCAGCCTTTCAATGTACTCAGAATGAGGCCTTGCTCAAGGGCAAACTCGGGCAAACTTTGTGTTCCTCGGTTCATCGCTTTGAGCAAAATCTGCTCTCTGAATTCTTGACTGTATCGGTTTGTTGTCATGTTTGTTGGCTATAAAAAGGATGTACATCCTTTGTTAAATAGAGGCGACAAGTAGTCTGACATAGAGGGCTGTTCGACCTGGGCGGCTTGCAAGACGAGCTGGAATCGCTGCTTGGCCTTCACGTCGATCTGCTGACACCCGGCGACCTACCGCCGAAGTTCCGGGCCAAAGTGCTCGCGGAGGCGCAGCCGGTATGAGCGAGCACCGTCTCCGATTACCTCGATCACATGCAGCAGGCCGTCATCATGAGCCTCATCATCATAGGCGAGGCAGTCACGAAGGTGATGGATGGCTATGCCGAGTTCGCCCAAGCACACGGGCAAGTGCCCTGGCGCAATATGCGCGGCATGCGGAACCGCATCGCCCACGGCTACTTCGACATCAACCTCGATGTGGTGTGGGACACCGTGCAGGCAGCACTACCGGAGTTGCTCAAGCAACTGCCCGCCGTGCGCCAGGATGCCGACGATGAAGACCGTAACGACAAAGGAATGGAACTATGACCAACGACAACAAGCCGCCGATGTTCGGCCCTTCTGCCGTGTTCGACCCGGCCAACCATGAGCCGCGTTCCGGCAAGTCGGCGCTGATGAACCAGATGATGGCCGAGCTGGCCGGTAAGGCCAACATGGCCGAAACGATCATCAGCAACTGCACCACGACGATTTTTTGAAACCCGAAAACAAGGATGACAAATGACTCGACCGTCTTTTGCTGCCGCCTGGGCGGCTTCCATGCGAATCTATGATCCCGTCAACTCTGCGGCCAAGGTGGCGAAGGTCGTTGGAGGCAATGTCGCAGCCAACATCAATAGCGAAGACCCCAAGTTGCGTTGGAAAAATACGTGTGCGGTGCGTCTGAGCTACATCTTGAATCAGGCTGGGATGCACATACCCCACATGCCTGGACAAACCGTATCCGGTTCAGATAAGCGTTGGTACTTTTATCGCGTCAGAAACTTGATTTCCTTTCTCGAAAGTCGGTGGGGCAAGGCGGAAGTCGTGAAATATCCGCCATCCGGCGGAGGAACGCTCGCCGGCAAAAAGGGATTGATCTTGTTTGAGGTGACCGGGTGGTCAGACGCCGAAGGTCATGCAACGTTATTCAATGGCAGTGCCTGCTACGACCACTGCTATTTCAATGAGCCAGGAGCAAACTATCGTACTGATCGCGCAAACTTCTGGAGCCTGCCATGAAAAAAGGGCTGGCTCGCAACCTGTTGCTTATCTTTGTGCTCTTTGCGTCAGTCAGCCATGCGAAGGATGAGGCGCTCAATTCGCCGCAGGCGGGTACTCAGACCTATGCACAGAACTACAAGGACATGGTACTTGCTGAATGCATCGCCACCGCATACAGCAAGGAACAACAAGCCACTACGGATGCGGGAAGCAGCGCCAGTGCCCTTCGAGATTGGACTTACTACGATTGGGACAAGCATCCGTATGGCGATGTAGTCCCCCCGCTGGTGGAAAAGTATTTGGCTCGCGACTATCGCAATCCGCTGGTCGAATCAGAAATCAAGGGTGTCCGGTTCGACTTCCTGAAATGCCTGGACCTGTACCACAGCAAGGAGCTGGACTCGCTGGTCAAGCGCGTGGTCATCAACCCCAAGCGCACTTACCGTCAAGACAATCCGCCGCCAGCAAAGCCGAAGTGAGTATGAGCACGTCCAGCATCGAGGCGCTGGCCAGCGCCTGGGCGCGGATCGCCGAGGAAGCGGGATTCCCATCCGACTACGAAGGTACGGCTTCACCGGAAGCGCATCGGGCCAGCGAAGCTATTCAGGAGCGGATTCGAGAGCACATCGTAGCCTCCAACGACATGCGGCTGTTCGGCTTGCTGCATCTGCTGGGCCAGGCGTCGCTGCGCATGGAGCAAGCGCTGTGGCCGGAGGATTACGTGCGGATGACCCGCGAGGTCGAGGAAGCCCTGCGGGAAATCAACGACCCCGATGCCAAGTTGTACACCCACGAAGAAGTCATGCAGGCGATGCAGGAACGCATCGACCGGGCGCGAGACAAGCCATGCTGATCGGCTATGCGCGCGTCTCGACGCAGGATCAGAACCTGGAACTGCAACGCGAAGCCTTGACCAAGGCCGGATGCAAAAAGGTCTTCGAGGACAAGGTGAGTGGCACTCGGGCAGATCGGCCAGGCTTGGCCAAGACGCTCGAAATGCTGCGCGAGGGCGATACCCTGGTTGTTTGGAAACTCGACCGGCTAGGCCGGTCGGTCAAGCAACTGGTCGATCTGGTGGGCGAGCTGCACAAGCAAGGCGTCCAGTTCAGGAGCCTCACCGACTCCATAGACACCGGCACGCCGTCCGGGCGCTTCTTCTTCCACGTCATGGCCAGCCTTGCCGAAATGGAGCGCGAGCTAACCGTCGAGCGCACTCGCGCCGGGTTGGAAGTCGCCAAGCAGCTTGGCCGTAAGGGCGGTCGCAAGCCCAAGATGACCGACAGCAAGATTAAGTCAGCCAAGAAGCTGCTGGCCAGCGGCGTGCCGCCCAAGGACGTGGCCAAGAACCTCGGCGTGTCCGTTCCGACGCTGTACCGCTGGGTGCCAGCCTCATCGCACGCTTAACGTACGATTTTTCCGTTTTCTGAGACGCCCCCAAAGAGGAAACCTCACACCAAATACAAATTACTTCCATAGAGCGCGTTGATTCGGTTCAGGCACAAAACGATGAAATATGCCAATCTTTTACCCTGTCACTCGAAGATGCCAGTGCGTACTTTTCTACCGCTGAAGAAGTAGATGAGCAGGAGTTTAATCAAAACTCCATCATTTTACCCTGCAAATACAAGGGGACTTTAATCAACGGAATCAAACTGTATGCCCAACAACACGCGCAGCCACATCAATACCCCCGCCTCCCTGGCAGGGTAACCAGCGCAGCGGCAATGCGCTTTAGGCTTTTCCAGTCACGGGCTTTGCGCCTTACCAGCAGTGGCCACAGTTTTAAAAACAACTGAGCGGTGGCCAGTACATCGGCTGCGGCCTGGTGCCGTGCCTGGCAGGTAATATCGTAGCGCTGCATCCAGATATCCAGCGGCAACTGGTGATTTTCCTGATGCAGCACAGCGGCCAGGTGTTCTAAATCCAGCCAATGCTTGTGGGTTAAACGCCCCAGTTCTTTTTTCAAAGCCCGGTTGATTAATATTTCATCAAACCAACTGTGAAACGCCAGCAAAGGCGAATTGCCCACATATTCCAAAAATGCCAGTAAAGCCTCTTGGGCGTGCACACCCGTGCGTTGCGCACCCAACCCAATGCCATGAATCAGAATGTTGTTTTTGTCTACGGCTTGCTGCGGGTTTTCGGGCTGCCGAATTACCACCTCGAAACTATCGGACATAGCCACCACCGGCTTCCCCTGCACATCAAAACGCACTGCACAGGCTGCAATAGACAGCAGCCTGTCTTTGTTGGGGTTCAACCCGGACGATTCCACATCTACAATCACCCACCGCTCGCCGTTGGGTGGGCGCAGGTCAAACACACGCGCAAAGCGCGCCTGCCAGTAGGCCTTCCAGCCAACATGGCTGTGCACCGCGGGCGGCAAAGGTGCTGAACGCCTCAACGCAGATACTCCGATTCAATGCGTTGCTGCAACCGTTTGCCCACTCTGAAACACTCTTTTAAAATACGTTTGTCGATGTTATCCAGGTTGTCGTAATTCACCACATTCGGACAATCGGGGCGATTGGGCAGCCCCACCCCTTGTTCCAGTTGAATACGCAAGCGCATCATTTGCAAAAACTCAAACGCACTGACCCAGGCATCGCGCCGCTGCTCTTCCAGGCTTAAGCGCTTGGCAATTGCTTCGAAACGTTTGCGGGTGTTTACTTCTTCAATGCCGTACGCCAGCGACAAAAACCGCGCCGCATCCACGAACACCGCCGTACCATTGCGCTTTAAATCAAGCGTGCGAACACCCTCCCGTTCATCGGTGTCTATGCTGCCGTGCCAGCTTAAAGGCGGCTTGAAACGCATAATGTTTTCTGCCAGCATTCTCAGAAAATAGTGGACTCTTTGGCGCGCTGGTAAACAAAAGTGCGCAAAGACGTTGCCAAATCCTTATTGCCCGCCAAGGCGCGCAAATCAAAATAAATATTCGCGCGCAACAGGTTTTCCGGGCTGGCCACGCGTATCCAGGTGTCAAACCGGTTTATCCATTCCTGCGCAGTCAGGCAGCACTCGGGATTACTGGCCATGACATTGCCCTTGCACAGCGGATAACCGCACTGGTCCAGCACCAGGTTTACCTCGCGTGAGAAAGCTATCCAACGCGGCCTGTCCGCCTGGGGGTTGTCACTCTGAAACACCAGCCCGTTGTCTTGATCAGTGGCCACGGTTTGCTCGGACCGCCCTTCCGAGCCAAAGCTTAACCAGCAATAATCTTGCTCTTTAATACCCATGCGGTTGCTCACCACTTCCAGAATGCGCTGGGTAAGCACATCGTTCAAGTGGCTGATTAACTCGGTGAGTTGCTTGGCCTGAATGCCCTGAGCCAGCAAATTCTTGGCAAAGCTGCGGATATCGCCAGCCACACCGCGCAGTGCATCGATATCCTGAGCAGCCCGAATGCTGGTACTTACCTGTTTTAAAGACAAACGCTGCATGGCAAACAAATCCCGCTCCGAAACCAGCCCCACCAACGCATTTGCACGGGTAACGGGCACGTGCCGAATACCATACCGAGACATTAAAATAGCTGCATCCTGGGCCGTATTCTGAATATCCAGCGTTTGCACAGGCTGGTTCATGACCTGTGAAATGGGTAAACCCAGAGAAAGTTGAGCCAAAGCCACTTTGGACAACACGTCTTGCCGGGTAAGAATACCCAGCACGTGTTTGCTGGCATTCACCACAATCATGGAACCAATGCGCTGCTCGTGCATGGTTTGCAGCACAGCCTTCAAAGGAGTTTCCTGGCCCGCAGAAAACGGGGTCGGGCTTGGCCACATCCAGCAGCGGCTTTTCCAATGATTGCTCAGCCAGGGTTTGCGATGAATACGCAATCTGTATGGCCCTGCGCGACAAGTCCAGAAACTGCATGGTGCGGCGGTTCAGGTAGTCGGCAAACACCGGGCTCTTGAGCGAGAGCGCGTTGACGGCATTCAGCGTGAACATCAGGCAAAAAGTGTCTTCCTTGGCGCTGTACGTAGCGGTAACCGCCCTTTGCGCCAAAAAAGCATTCACCGGAAACATTTCCCCCGCCTCATACTGAAACCCCGTGGTGCTTAAATCGGCAATGCCTTTGCGGCCCAGCGCAGAGCCACGCTGCACATAGTACAAATACGCGGGCGGGCCATCTTGGGGGCTGATAATGGTTTCATCGGGCGCAAAATAGGTTTCCGCGCAGCCTTCCAGCAGGCAATCCAGATCGTGAGAGGGTATTTCAGAAAAAGGCGCGTGCTTGACCAAACGCTGCTTGAGGTACTCCAGCATGTTGCCAGACGGACTCAAATTAACAGCGTCTTTAAAAACGGGTATATGTCCCTCGTCTTGCTGCGTCTCAGCCACTTTTGGGTGCTCCCCTTTTTGTCTGGTTTTAATGTTTTTATGGTGAATTTGCCGCTCATTGTAGCGAAACTTCAAGGCAAGCAAAGGCAGAAAGCCTCCCTCTTCAAATATTCGTTGCAAAAACAGGAGGGGCGCTCTATAGTCGCTCATCCATTCTTGATGGCTGTTTTTTTGAGGTGAAAATTGCAGTCAACCCCCCTTACTGTGTTGTCCGACACTGCCGCTGTTGAAGCGCTTTGCCAGTCGTGTGGTGCCTGCTGCTCCACCTTCCGAATCAGTTTTTACTGGGGAGAAACCTCGGCCGCACCCGGCGGCACCGTGCCCATGGAAATGACCGAGCAACTCAACCTGCACCGCGCCTGCATGAAAGGCACCTCCAGCCACACCCCACGCTGCGTGGCATTGGCCGGCAAACTGGGTGAGCAGGTAAGCTGCACCCTGTACCAAAACAGGCCCTCGCCTTGCCGCGAGTACGAAGTATTCCTGCCAGATGGCAGCCTGAACCCGCGTTGCAACCAAGCACGCGCCAAGCACGGCCTGGGGCCCTTGAACGTGCGGTTTATTGAGGTGCGCAATATAGCTCGAAAACTATAGCGTATAGCGGGAAAACGACAACAAACCTCCGATGTTCGGCCCCACGCTCACGTTCGACCCGCCCCCACAGTGCCATGGCAAGAAAGAACCGCAAAACCTATGCCA
>JAAURO010000034.1 GCA_012032215.1 Limnobacter sp. | reverse complement strand
GGTGCTGCCTACCTGGTTTCCAAAGCCATTACCCACTCCAAAGTGGTGGCCTTTGAAGACATGGGCATGGAAGCCATTTATGAATTTGAAGTTCAGGACATGCCGGTTACTGTGGCGGTAGACAGCACCGGGCAATCGGTGCACAACACCGGGCCTAAAGAATGGCAGGTAAAAATTCAGGAAATTGCCGGATTGAAATCCAACCCGGCTTAAAGGCAGTTTAGCAATGATGACCGCCGTTCATTTTTCATCTCCAGAATAATCCTCATTGTAGCTTGGGGGTTTGTGAGCGCCGGGCGGCAATGCCGATGAATCTGAATCGCCCAAGGGCTCAGTGGCCAACGGCGGTTGACTGGCAGCAGACCCCAAGGGCAGAGGCGCTTGCCCGGCCCCAACAGGAGGCAATTGTTCAGAAGGCCCTTGAGACCCTGGGAAAGGCGAAGCACCATCGGGTAAACCTTCTGGGCATATTTGCACCTGTTCATAGTTTTGCGTGGTGGAGAGAACTATACCAGCAGCTGCGGTAACCATCCCTCCTACGGTAGCAATAGCTATCCCTGGAATGCTAGGATGCATTAAAGTATTCCTGAGAGGTGTGCCCTGGTTCGGGAGTTCGCAACTCCGTATGTATGGCCCAACCACTGCGATTATTGCCCCCAAACCACTAATTACAGCTCCAGCAAAAACGGCACACGTAGATGCTACAGCAAGGGGAGTACGATACTCTTCTATCCTGCAATTTGGTGCCGATTGAGAATCAGTATAAGGGCTTGGAGCTGTTCCGTTTGGGGCGATTGCGTTTGGGGCGGATTCCATTACCAACCTGTTGCTGGAATTCACGTGCCAGTGTGTATGCTGCACCGGTGGTTGCGAGCAAAACAGCGCACAGGAGCGATTTAAAAGTATTGGGAGGGTTGAGAGAACGCCTTGCAAAAACAGGCGCATCCACCTGATTTTGCTGCGATTTTGAAACAGAGATGCTCATAAAAATTCCATGGGTAAAAAACGCAGGCAAATTAACACCTGCATGGCAAAAAAGCAAAATGATTAGCCAGGGAAAAATTTAGAGTGAACCTTTTTTGTAATTTTTACACCCAGTGTCACTGTCAGTAATTTGTTGCTTACCATAGCGGGAAAAATGTAATATGGCATAGTCGGCGCGGTCTTGTGCGCAAACCATGGTGCTTTCGCACCATGGCAAGAAAGAACCGAAAAAATATGCCACATTATAGTTTTTCAGCCATACCGGTTAGAACCACACGGCACTTCCCCAGGGCGCCAGGCTGGGCTTGCGAACCCCTGCTTTTTTTGCGGCAAACCACACAAACCGGGAACCAAAGCAATTAATTAATCACTTAAAACTTGGATGGTTCGTAATTTTTTCTGCCAGTCCAGCCCTTTTGTATTCACGCTCTGGTGCAATACGCTTTTTTAATCAACAAGGAAAAACTCATGAAAAAAACTTTTAGCATGGTAGTGTGCGGTATTTTGGCAGCCTATGGCTTGAATGCGGCAGCCGCTGAACAAACTGCTTCACAATCTCAAGTTGCCGCAGTGCAGTTTATGTCAGATGCCGATTTGGCAAGTACTCAAGCGGGGCGTGGTTTAACAAACTTAGAACAACTAAAAATAGGCGTATTAAAGCTTCTGTATAAAGCCGGCAAAATTAACGCAAAGGAGTTTAATGCTAGATTTAAAAAAATATTAAACGCCAAGTGATAAGGGCTGCTGGCCAATAGCTTAAACTGTGCACCCCCGATGAATACATGCTTTGTTTCGGGGGTGTTTTGGTAAACCTAGGCAACCCCTGATCAACTTGCTAACAAAAAGGACCTAGCGGCACATGCGTGGCTAAGTCCTTTAATTCTTGGGGCGAGGTATGGGGCTCGAACCCACGACCGACGGAATCACAATCCGTTGCTCTACCAACTGAGCTAACCCCGCCACTGGGGAAAATCACTGGCCTGCCCAGCACGATTCGAACGTGCGACCTACGGCTTAGAAGGCCGTTGCTCTATCCAACTGAGCTATGGGCAGAAAACACGATTCTATCTGCTTTCGCCACGGTTGGGGCATCTTCCTAGGCCAGAACAGCCAAAGAAGAGGCCGAATTATAAGGGCCAAGCACAGTCCGCGTCAAGCAAAAGCCGCCGCAAACCGTGCAAATGGCAGCAACAAACCCCACGTGACCTGGCTTCGCTTGTCAGTTTCGTTTGGCCGCTTAACCGCCACTTCGCAGCTTACGGCTTAACTCTACCAACGCAGCGACCTGCTCTTTCACCTGGCTTTGAAGTTTGTCGCTCACCACATCGCCGTTTTCGTTAAAGGCATCGCCAAAGGCCAGAGCAAACACTTCAGGTTTGTTTACGGGGTGCACATCCAGATAAACCAGCACCTGGCGCAAGGCATAATGCGACCGCGCACCACCCATGCCGCCACCCGCGCTGGCTATGGCCACGGCCTTGCCTTTCAGCAAAGCGTTGTCTTGGTAGCGCGAGGCCCAGTCCAGCGCATTTTTCAGGGCGGGAGTAAACGAATAGTTGTATTCGGGGCTGCCTAAATACAAGGCATCGGCTTTTTCAAGTTGTAACTTAAAAACTGCTGTACCACCTCGGGGGTTTCGGCCAGATCTGAATTAAAAAAAGGCAATCTGGAAATGTCGGCAATTTCCAGAGTAACCCCTTCGGGCAAGTTGTTTTTGCCGCGCGCACCAAACCCTGGTTGGTAGAGGCTTTGCGCAGGCTGCCAGAAAAACCAACAATGTGTGTAGAGGTGTGCATACAAAGCTCCAATACGTTGTAATAAAAAAACCGCATGAAATGCCGCCATTTGGCAAACACGCAGCACAGAATTCCTGCACAAGATACTTTGTACACGCCATGTTGTGTACAAAAATTCACTTTTGTATTTATTCAAATTATTTGAACAAAAAAAACCCTTGCTACTGTTACCCGTGCTGCACCCTGGGTGTCGCACGTTTTTTACGCCGCAGCACCGCCAGGCGCACCGCCACATTCCAGAACAACCGCACCAGACAATACCCCACCACCGAAAAGGTCAGCATGGTTGCAGGCAAGCCCACCGCCAGGGCTGGGCCCAAATTCAGCAACCAATCGGTAAACTGCCCCAACGATTCACCCCAGGCGTGCCAATTCCAGTGCGGCACAGGCGGCAGGGAGTGCGCACCTGTGCTGCCCAGAATAAAATGGCCATAGGCCAAAGCAAACAGGTACAAAGGCACAATGGTGAGCGGGTTGGTATACAGTGTAACCGCGTAAGCCAGCGGCAAATTAACCCGCACCACGCTTACCCAAATCAGCGTGCCAAACAGCTGAAACGGGCCAGGAATCAAACCACAAAAAAGCCCTGCCGCCACCGCACCAGCTACCGATCGGCGGTTAATGGCCCACAGCGCGGGGTGCCCCAACCAAGGCTTAAGCTTGCGGGTAAACCAGTAACGATCAAAAAAGCCGGGGGCTACAATAAATCTGCGGATTTTACGGCGGAACATGGCACACTGCTTTTTATGTGGACAGACACACACCTGCACCTGGATGCCGACCAATACAGCAACGACCGCAACGAGGTGCTTGCACGTGCGCGAAGCAACCATGTTAACGCGTTCGTGCTGCCTGCAGTACACCCCCGCAATTTTGGCACCGTGCAAAACTTGGCCCGGCAAACCCCCGGTGCGGTGTATTGCCTGGGTATTCACCCCGTGTTTGTGCACGCCTGCACAGATTCCGATTTACAAGTGCTAAAAACAGCCGTTGCCCAGGCACTGGCAGACCCTCTTTTTGCGGGGATTGGCGAAATTGGCCTGGATGCCTTTGTACCCAACCCCGACCTGCCGCGCCAAACCACTTTTTTTTACGCGCAACTGGAACTGGCGGCTGAATTTAACCTGCCGGTTGTCATGCACATCCGCAAAGCCCAAGACCACATTTTGAAGGGTTTGCGCCGTTACCGCCCCTGCAGCGGGATTGCCCACGCCTTTAACGGCAGCCTGCAACAGGCAGACCAGTTTTTGAAACTGAACATGTGCCTGGGCTTTGGGGGCGCAAGCACTTTTAGCCGGGCCCACCAGATACGCCGCCTGGCAGCCCTGCTGCCAGCCCAAGCCCTGGTGCTGGAAACCGATGGCCCAGACATTGCCCCCGAATGGATAAACCACCAGCGCAACGAACCCTGCCACCTGCACCGCATTGCAGAAAATCTGGCCAGCTTGCGCGGCATTGGTCTTTCGGAGCTCAGCGCAATTACGCAGGCCAACGCGCACAGGGTATTACCCGCTTTGGTCAATAGGCATCACTCGTTGGGGTAGTCCCCAGCGCCTTTGCCTACACTGTGCGCTTTGGGTAAAGGCCATCAAGTGCACCCCCGCATTCTGGCGTTTGTGTCTGGTCAAATTCTTGCCGCTGTGGTGCTGTTGCACCTGCCAGGCTGGCCGGAGCTTTCGCCTTGGCTACTTGCGATATTGCCTGCGCTGTGCATTTTGGGCTGGAAAAAATCACCCGCCCACACCCTGCACACCCTGGCTGCTTTTGGCACTGGCCTAAGCATTACCCTGTTTTTGCTGGGCATCCAGGTGCCCGAAAAACTGCACGGCCGCCTGCCCGCCAACTGCCACGGACAAACCCGCACACTGCATCTAACCCTAACCCGCAGCTATTTGTCCGACCACGGCCCGCGCTTCGAGGCACTGCTGCAAACCCCAAGCGACTGCCTGGCCCAAGGCAGTGTAATTCGGCTGGATTTTGCACCATCCGACCTGCCACAAACCCCCAACCCGGATACCAATAAACCCCTTCCGTTTTCTGTGGGCGACACACTGGTGGCAGAGGTGCAGCTTAAAAGCCCGCGTGGGAAGTTGCAATTTCACGGCTTCGACCGCGAGCAACACTACTTCATGCAAGACTGGAAAGCGCACGGGCAAATCAGGCACGTGCAAAACCACACCCCCAAACGCCCCAACATGGTGCAGTTACCCGCCTGGCTGCAACAGCAATGGGGGCAAATGCTGACCAACACCCTGCAAGGCCACCCACAATTGCCACTGGTTGCAGCACTTTCGATTGGCGACCAGGGCCTGGTTTTGCCAGAAGAGCGCGACCTGTATGCCAACACGGGCATTGCCCACCTGGTGGCGGTTTCGGGTGTGCACATTACCTTGTTGTTTCATGCGCTGGGCGTGCTGCTGGGCTTTGCCTTCAAAAGCAAAGCGCGTGGCCAATGGCTGGCATTGGCACTGGCCGTGCTGTATGCCTTGGTAACCGGATTTCAGCCTCCCGCTGCGCGCACCTGCCTTATGCTGTGCGGGTTTGTGCTGGCAGCACGCAGTGGGCGAACACTTGGCGGCCTTGCCGCCCTGGCGTTGGCAGCAAGTGTTACCTTGCTGGCAAACCCGATGCAGGTGCTGGATGTTGGGTGGCAGTTGTCTTTTGGAGCACTGCTGGCGCTTACTCTGCCCGCCGCCGGGCTGGTGGTGTACCGGCACAGCCGCTTTGCCGGGCTGAAAGCGGCCATGCAGGGGCAATACCACGTCACACTTGGGCTGCTGCCCCTAAGCGCCTTGCTGTTTCACAGCCAAAGCCTGGTAAGCCCTGTTGCCAATGCCCTGAGCATTCCTTTAATGAGTTTTGTATCAACCCCGCTGGCCTTGGTGGGGTCGGTGCTGCGCTCGCACACCCTGTTGTTGCTGGCAGCAGACAGCCTGCAGTGGCAAGAAGGGTTTCTGCACGCACTCAGCCAAAGCGGCCAAGCCACTGCGCCCTTGCCGGCCCCCAGTATTGGGGCGTTTGTGCTCTCCAGCCTGGGTGCACTGTTGCTGCTGTTGCCCCGCAACCTGGCCCCGCGTTTTTTGGGTTGGCCCCTGCTGGTGCTGCCTTTGATGTGGCCTTTGTTGCCACCAGCGGCACTTGAACAGGGCGAATTCGAGGTGTTGTTTCCAGATATTGGCCAAGGCGGCGCCACTTTGGTGCTGACCCCCCACCACACGTTGGTGTTCGACACTGGCCCGGCCTACCCGCCTTTTCTGGATTCTGGCCGATCGGTCATGCTGCCCAGCCTGAAGGCACAAGGCCGATTAAGCATAGATGCCCTGTGGCTTAGCCACGCAGATTCTGATCACAGTGGCGGCGCGGGCTATTTGCTGGGCAGTGTGCCGGTTCAGGAATTTGTAAGTGCTCTGCCTGCAAACCACTCCTTAAACACCCAGGCAGAACAACTGCACATTCCTGCCAGCGCCTGCCAGCACAAAAAACCCTGGGTCTGGGATGGCGTAAGCTTTACACCCCTCGGCTTACCACCAGAACACCCTGCTTACCAAAAAAAATCGAACAACCATGCCTGCCTGTTGCGGGTGGAGTCTCCATACGGCAGTCTGCTTTTGACAGGCGACATCGAAGCAGACTACGAAGAGGCCTTGCTACTTGCCACGCCCCCCGGTTCTTTGCAGGCGCAGGTGCTGGTGGTGCCACACCACGGCTCTAAAACATCGTCTACGCCCGGTTTTTTGCAAGCCGTGCAACCCCGCCTGGCAATTGTTCAATCGGGCTGGAAAAACCACTACGGCCACCCCCACCAACAAGTCATGCAGCGCTATGTGCTGCGTGGCATACCGGTGTTAAATTCCGCGCAAAGCGGGGCTATTGCACTTTCATTTCGCGACAGTGCACCAGACTGGCAGCAAAAAAGTGCGCAGCCACAGGCTGAAACCGCACGCAACGCCCGCAAACGCCTGTGGCGCATGGCTGAATAGCCCGCATGACAAGGTGCGAGAAGCACCGTCCTCCAAAAACGGGTATGGTGTTACTGGCACAAAACATGCAAGATAATCCACAACCCCAGGGCCCTGAATAGAAAACCATGCAAACCAAACCCAAACCGTTTGATGAAATGCACGAAGCCGACCAGCAAGTGCGCCCCCACTACACGGCGTTTGCCGACTGGCTGGCACACCAGTCCGAAGAAGCGCTTGCCAACAAACGGGCAGAAGCCGATCTGATTTTTCGGCGTGTTGGCATTACCTTTGCAGTGTATGGCGATTTGCAGGGCACCGAGCGGCTCATTCCCTTCGACACCGTGCCGCGCATTATTCCCGCCACTGACTGGCACATGCTGGCCAGCGGATTAAAACAGCGCGTGCAAGCCCTCAATCTGTTTCTGAAAGACATCTACAACGAACAGCGTATTCTGAAAGAAAAAATCATTCCTGAATCGCAGGTAACAGGCAACGCGCAATATCGGCCAGACATGCAGGGCGTGAAAGTAGTCGGCGACATCTACGCCCACGTGGCAGGCATTGACCTGGTGCGTACCGATGCAGGGCAGTACTATGTGCTGGAAGACAACCTGCGTGTGCCTTCTGGCGTAAGCTACATGCTGGAAAACCGCAAGATGATGATGCGCCTGTTTCCAGAACTGTTTGCGCGCAACCGCGTAGCCCCCGTAGAACACTACCCCGATTACCTGCTGGAAACCCTGCGCTCTGTGACAACCGGTAGCTCTTCCGACCCCACCGTGGTGCTGCTCACACCGGGCATGTACAACTCGGCCTACTTCGAGCACGCTTTTCTGGCGCAGCAAATGGGCATAGAACTGGTAGAGGGCAAAGACCTGTTTGTAGAAGACACCGTGCTGTACATGCGCACCACCAAAGGCCCAAAACGGGTAGACGTCATTTACCGCCGCATCGACGACGACTACATCGACCCGCAGGTTTTCCGCAAAGACTCCCAATTGGGCGTACCCGGTTTGCTGTCTGTGTACCGTGCAGGCAACGTCACCCTGGCAAATGCGATTGGCACGGGGGTAGCAGACGACAAGTCCATTTACCCCTACGTACCCGAAATGATTCGCTTTTATCTGTCGGAAGAACCCATTATTCAAAACGTACCCACCTGGTGCTGCCGCGAACCTGAAGCGCTGAAAGAGGTGCTTGCCAAACTGCCGGAACTGGTGGTGAAGGAAGTGCATGGTTCCGGCGGATATGGCATGTTGGTAGGCCCTGCTTCCACCAAGGCAGAAATAGAAGATTTTCGGAACAAACTGATTGCCAACCCCGCTAACTTTATTGCGCAACCCACGTTGGCGCTTTCCACCTGCCCCACGTTTACAGACTCTGGCCTGGCACCGCGCCACATCGATTTACGCCCGTTTGTGCTGTCGGGCAGCACCATCAAACTGATTCCCGGAGGGTTAAGCCGCGTAGCCCTTACCGAAGGCTCGCTGATAGTAAACAGCAGCCAGGGCGGTGGCACCAAAGACACTTGGGTACTCGAACCATGAGCCGTTTCAGCCCCCTCAGAACACAGGAGCCACCCCATGCTAAGCCGCACCGCTGACCACCTGTTCTGGATGGCACGCTACATGGAACGGGCCGAAAACACCGCCCGCATCCTGGATGTCAACGTGCAGACCAGCTTGCTGTCACAAAGCAAAAAACACAACGAACAGGGCTGGCGTGGCCTGCTTACCCTCAGCGAATTAGAAGCCGCTTTTACCGAACGCCACGGCGACATAAGCCCCAAAGCAGTGCTGGATTTCATGGTGAACGACTCCACCAATCCAGGCAGCATTTACTGCTGTGTGCAAGCCGCCCGCGAAAACGCGCGCGCCGTGCGCGGTACGCTTACCACCGAGGTTTGGGAAACCCACAACTCCACCTGGCTGGAATTGCAAAAAATTCTGGCTACCGATGTTCTGGAACGCGACCCCTCCGAATTTTTTGAATGGATAAAATTCCGCAGCCACTTAAGCCGGGGCGTTGCCATTGGCACTATGCTCAAAGACGATTCCTTTCACTTCACACGGTTGGGCACTTTTTTAGAGCGGGCCGACAACACCGCTCGTCTGCTGGATGTAAAGTTCAACAGCATGCCCTTTACGCCCCTGCCCCACCTGCAACACACCGATCCCCACGCCGATTACTACCACTGGGCCGCTGTGCTGCGCTCGGTGTCGGCCTTTGAAACCTACCGCAAGGTGTACCGCGATGTAATTACCCCAGCGCGCGTAGCCGAACTTCTGATTTTGCGCGGCGACATGCCACGCTCGCTGGTGTGTTCTCTGGATGAAATGAGCCAAAACCTGGCACGGGTTCGCAACGACTACTCACTGGATACCGAACGCAGGGTAGGCAAACTACTGGCCGACCTGCGCTACAGCGACATTGAAGACATTTTGTACACTGGCATGCATGCCTGGCTGACCAACTTTCTGGAACGCATCAACGATTTGGGAAACCGAATCAGTGAAGACTTTTTAATGCCGGTTGTGAAGCGGTGAAGCAGCCACTAAAACCAGCACGCCGTATGTTAAATCTTCGTTTTTTATACAGGGCTTTGCGATATGCGGCCCTCTTTGGTGCACTTTCCCTTTCTGCGGGTTGTCAAAAAAATCCGCCACCTCAAAGCCTGCTGAAATTACAAAATGGCAAATACACCATATCTAGAATTCTGGACTCCACGCCGATTTCAGGCATGTCAGAAGAAGCTGCTTTAGCCCTGCCTGGCAGCGTATTGACGGTTAGCCCGGAGTTGATTCGCTTCCAGGATATGGATTGCACTTACCCAGAATTGAAAAAGCCAGATGAGGCGGTACGCTCTTTTTTTGCGTGGTACCAATTGAACACCCCCGAAGAATGGAAACACATTCGTTCTGAAACCCTGGACATAAGTTGCCAAAACGGCAGAAGCTTCGGCCCGATTCTACTGGCCGGGAACACACTGCTGTTTGTGTGGTACGGCGTGCTGCTTGAAGCAAAAAAGTAGGGCTGCAACACCCCGCTGCCAAGCCGGGTACGCCATCGTACTGGAGAACAGCGAAACAGGGCACTGGGAAGGCGACACTCTACACGGCACCGATGGTTATAGCGGGAAAAATGTAATATGGCATAGTCGGCACAGCATTGTGCGCAAACCTGGTGCTTTCGAGCCATGGCGCTGTGGGGTGTGGCTCCCGGCGATTAAAGCGATGCCCGCCGTCTGCGGTTTTATCTTGCGAAGGATCAAGGCCGGGCATGTTTGAGCACCGAGGCGCCTGGCGCCGAGGGCGAGTTAACGGCCGCCGAGCAAGTAAAGCAGCAGGCGGGGGTTTCGGGCAACGCCTAGCCGGGTGGCATGTCCCAAGTGCCAGGGCAAGAAAGCAGAACCGGAAAGACTATGCCATATTATGATTTTTCAGC
>JAAURO010000033.1 GCA_012032215.1 Limnobacter sp. | reverse complement strand
GCACACGCTGCCGGTAGCCTGGTAATCTTTCCAGCCCGAGCCAATTAAATAACCACGCACCACGGCTTCTATCGGCAAGGGTTTGAGTTTTTTCACCACCATGGCACGGCCCTGCACCTGGGGTATTTCTTCAGCTGCTACCACGGTTTCTGGCTCAATTCCGGTGGTGTGATTGGGCACAACCTCTTTTAAAATGCCAAACCAGAATTGGGCCATACGGGTCAGAATCATGCCTTTTTCTGGAATGGGCTGATCCAGAATGACATCGAAAGCCGAAAGCCTGTCGCTGGCTACAATCAGCATGGTGTGGTTGTCGATGCCGTAATTTTCCCGAACCTTGCCCCGGTGCAGCAAGGGCAAGGAGCGAATGTCGGATTGGAACAAGGTAGCCATTTACCTGACCACCTGGGCCAGTTTGCCTGCCCTGTAATCAGTCGCCACGGTGCTTAAACTGATAGGCTTGATTTTGCTGGCCTGGCCTGCACAATTGAACTGCTGGTAACGTTCCATGCAAATGGCTTTGGCTGCAAGTTTGGCGGGCTTGAGGTATTCACGCGGGTCGAACTTATCAGGATTTTCTGCCAAAAAGCGGCGAATGGCGGCTGTCATGGCCATGCGGATGTCGGTGTCGATGTTGATTTTGCGCACGCCGTGCTTGATGGCTTCTTGAATTTCTTCCACGGGCACGCCGTAGGTTTCTTTCATGTTGCCGCCAAATTGGTTGATTTCGGCCAGCAGGTTTTGCGGTACCGAAGAAGAGCCATGCATGACCAGGTGGGTGTTGGGAATGCGGGCATGAATTTCTTTGATGCGCGAAATGGCCAGAATATCGCCCGTGGGCTTGCGCGAGAATTTGTACGCGCCGTGCGAGGTGCCAATGGCAATGGCCAGGGCATCGAGTTGGGTGCGCTTTACAAAATCGGCCGCTTCTTCGGGGTCGGTAAGCAGTTGCTCCATGGTGAGCTTGCCATCGGCACCGTGGCCATCTTCTTTGTCGCCCTGCATGGTTTCCAAAGAACCCAGGCAGCCCAGCTCGCCTTCCACGGTTACGCCGATGGAATGCGCAATTTCCACCACGCGGCGGGTAACTTCTACGTTGTATTCGTAATCGGCAATGGTTTTGCCATCTTCACGCAAAGAGCCGTCCATCATGACCGACGAAAAACCATGCGCATGGCCTGCACGCACACCGCGGGGCTTTGGCCGTGGTCTTGGTGCATGACCACCGGAATGTGCGGGTAGGCCTCGATGGCGGCTTCGATAAGATGAGGCAGAAAGGTTTCGCCCGCGTATTTGCGCGCACCCGCAGAGGCCTGCATGATAACCGGGGCGCCCACTTCGTGGGCGGCCTCCATGATGGCCTGCACCTGTTCCAGGTTGTTGACGTTGAAAGCAGGAATGCCATAGCCGTTTTCGGCGGCGTGATCAAGAAGTTGGCGCAGTGATACCAATGCCATGGTGAAGTCTCCGTTAAATTTTGAATCAGTGAATGCTGGTGTGGTCGCCAACCTTGACAATTTTCATGGTGTTGGTGCCACCTGCTTTGCCTATGGGTTCGCCAATGGTGATAACAATCAAGTCACCCTTTTCCACCACGCCGGCTTCAAGCAGCGCGTTTTCAGCATCGGCCAGCAAGGCCTCGCGGTCGTGGGTGTGGTATTGCATCATGACGGTGCGCACATCGCGGTAAAGCGACAGGCGGCGACGGGTTTTTTCTTCGGGCGTTAACGCAAAAATGGGCACGCCGCAATTCAAACGCGACATCCACAATGCCGTTGACCCCGATTGCGTAAGCGCGGCAATGGCCTTGACATTCAAGTGATGCGCAGTAAACAGCGCAGCCATGGCCACGGATTGATCAATGCGGGTAAAGCGGCGGTTCAGAAAATCGGCATCCAGGGTAACCTGATGCGATTTTTCCGCCTCCAGGCACGTGCGGGCCATGGCGGCAATCGACTCTACCGGGTAGCTGCCTGCGGCGGTTTCAGCCGACAACATGACGGCATCGGTTCCATCTAGCACGGCGTTGGCCACATCTGAAACCTCGGCACGCGTGGGGACCGGGCTTTCAATCATGCTCTCCATCATCTGTGTGGCGGTAATGGTGAGCTTGTTGTGCTCGCGCGCTGCGCGATGATGCGCTTTTGCGCGGCAGGCACTGCGGCATCGCCAATTTCCACGGCCAAATCGCCTCGCGCCACCATAAGGCCATCTGAGGCTTTAATCAATTCCTGCAGGTTTTCCAGGGCCTCGACCCGTTCGATTTTGGCAATCATGAGGGCGTGGCCACCCGCTGCGCGGGTCAGTTCGCGGGCCATGTACATGTCGGCCCCGCTTTTGGGAAAAGACACGGCAATGTAATCGGCTTCAAAACCCACCGCAGTGCGAAGGTCTTCCATGTCTTTGCCGGTAAGCGCCGGGGCAGAAAGCCCGCCACCCTGCTTGTTAATGCCCTTGCGGTTTCTCAGTTTTCCGCCTGTCTGCACGCGGCAAATAATTTCGTGGCCTTTCACTTTGGTGGCAATCAGCACGATTTTGCCGTCGTCGAGCAGCAAAATATCGCCTGCGCGCACGTCATCTACCAGTTCAGGGTAATCAAGGCCCACTCGCTCGGCATTGCCCTCCTGGCAGGTGGCATCCAGAATGAAGGTTTGCCCGACTTCCAGTTTGGCAAAGCCTTCGGCAAACAAACCAATGCGTATTTTCGGCCCTTGAAGGTCGGCCATGACTGCCACATCACGCTGCATGCGGGTGGCAATGTCGCGCACCAGTTTTACACGTGCCGTGTGCTCTTCGGCAGTGCCATGCGAGAAATTAACCCGCACTACATTCAGCCCGGCTTCCAGCATTTGCTCCAGAACTTCGGGGCTAGACGAAGCGGGGCCCAGCGTGGCAACAATTTTGGTTTGGCGTGGCATGCCTGGCATGTGTGGCTCCGGTTAAAAACAGGGTTTAAAAAAGAACGGCTTATTCAGGCTGCGCGTTGTTGCAAAATATCGACGGCAGGCAACACTTTGCCCTCTAAAAATTCCAGAAAGGCACCGCCGCCGGTGCTGATGTAATCAATTTGGCTGGCAATGCCGTATTTGGAAATGGCGGCCAGGGTGTCGCCCCCTCCGGCAATCGAAAAAGCATCGGAATCGGCAATGGCTTGGGCCAACGCGCGGGTGCCTTCCCCGAACTGATCGAACTCGAACACACCCACGGGGCCGTTCCACACAATGGTGCCGGCTTTTTTAAGCAGCCCGGCCAGGCTGGCAGCTGTATCGGGACCGATGTCGAAAATCATGTCGGCGGGCTGCACAGCACGGGCGGGCTTGGTGGTAGCCGCAGCCTGGGCAGAAAATTCCAGACCGGTTACCACATCGGTGGGAATCGGCACCGCTGCACCGCGTTCTTCCATGGTGTCGATAATGGCTTTGGCCTGGGCAACAAGCCCGGATTCACACAGCGATTTGCCCACGGGTAAACCTTGCGCGGCCATAAATGTGTTGGCAATGCCACCGCCTACGATGAGCTGATCGACCTTTCCAGCCAGGCTGTTTAAAATACTAAGCTTGGTAGACACCTTGGAACCCGCCACAATGGCCACCATAGGACGACGTGGCGCAGACAGCGCCTTCCCCAAGGCATCCAGCTCGCCAGCCAGCAAAGGGCCTGCGCACGCCACAGGGGCGTATTGCGCCGCGCCGTGGGTGGTGGCCTCGGCCCGATGTGCGGTGCCAAAGCATCGTTGCAGTAAATGTCGCACAGCGAAGCAATGCGCTGCGCCAGGTCGGAGGCATTGCTTTTTTCGCCCACGTTAAAACGGCAGTTTTCCAGAAGCACGATTTCGCCAGGCTGCACGTGCACGGCTTGCGCCGTTGTGCCTTGGGTGCCCGCCCAGTTTTTAACCAGACGCACAGGCTTGCCCAGCAAGCTTTGCAGGCGGACAGCCACTGGGGTCAGGCTAAACGCTTCCTCGCACTGGCCCTCGGTGGGCCGCCCCAGGTGTGAAGCCAGCAACAAAGCCGCCTTGTTTTGTATGCAATACTGAATGCCGGGCAACGAAGCCCGAATGCGGGTGTCGTCGGTAATTTGACCATCTGGCCCAAGCGGCACATTAAAATCAACACGAATGAAGACGCGTTTGCCAGAAACGGCCTGGTCGGTTAGGCGATTGAAGTGCAACATGGTGAAAAGCCTGAGGTAATGAATTTTGAAAACAACTGGCAATTATACCGCGCCACCCGCCTCTTTCGGTGTTTACGCGGTCTCAATCGTGCTGGCAATCCTATGCACCCTGGTGTGGCTGGCTGGCTGGGCAGGAGAGTTTGCCAGCGCACTACCCACAAGTGATTACACCCCGGCAAGCCCAGCAGCACACTTACCGCCTGCTGCACAGCATTACCTGCAGCTGGCGCTTGGCCAGTTTGCGCACTTAAGCAGCTACCACCTGTTGTTGAATCTGACCGCACTGGCGCTGCTTACCTGGGGACTTGCCACCCACCACAGCGCCCGGCACTGGCTTTTGTTAAGCCTGTTTGCACTGCTGGCGGTACCCGCTTATTTGTTGTGGACTGAGCCCTTGCAGTGGTACATGGGCTTAAGTGGTGCGCTGCATGCGCAATTTACCGCACTGCTGGGCCTGGAAATACTGCGGCCAACCCACAAAGGCCAGTGCTGGCACCCGCAAAACGCCCGCACCCACTGGCCGCTTTGGGTGCTGGTTGCCGGGCTAGGCAGCAAACTGGCACTGGAGTGGCTAAACCCACCCGGGTTTAGCGCAGCATTGGGCGGCATGGTTGCCACCCAGGCCCACCGGGGCGGCGTGCTGGTAGGGTTGGTGTGGGTGGGGTTGTTTCGGCGTGTGGGGTGAGGCTTCAGACGGGGTTTCGGGCAACGCCTAGCCCGGAGGCATGCCCCAAGTGCCATGACAAGAAAGCAGAACCGGAAAAACCACACCATATTATATTTTTCTTGCCTGCACCTACCGGTGCGTACCTGCTTGGTGGCTTTGGTTTTGCAAAGGCACCTGCACCAACCGCCTGCACAAAATGCGGTACCAAACCAGCAGCAGCGCCAAGCCCATAAGGCCTTGCAGGGTCATAGAGCCGCCACCACCCCCGCCCGATCCCGCAGGTGTTTCGGCCCCACCTCCCGAAGACGCAGAACTGCTGCTTATCGAGGAACCCACCGGCGCCACGCTGCCACCTACCCGGAATGCTGCCTGGCTGGTGTGTGTGGCCCCCACCGAATCGACCACGGTCAGCTTGAACACCAAATCAGAGTTTTCAGGAGATTGCGGCACATTGACCACCGATGCCGTGGAAGGCGAAGCCAGTACCGTGGCACCAGACACCTGTTCCCAGCTGTAAGAAGCAATGGTTCGCACGCCCGAGGCGGTGCTGGACGCGCCATCAAGCACCAGGTTGACACCCGAAGGCGAGGCCGAGGCATTGGCAATCGGGTCGGTAGAGCGCGCCGCCAGCAAAGCTGCGCCAGCATCCAGCATGCCGGCACCGCAGGCAGCCAGGGTGCAATCGCACACTGACTTACCCTCGCCCACTGCGGCACAGGCGGGATTGGCCGTGTCGATAAAGGCACGCGCACTGCCGGTAATCGCAGCGCGAATCTGGGCAGGGGTAAGCGTAGGGTTTTCTGCCTTGATTAACGCTGCCGTTGCCGCCACCAGCGGTGCCGCAAAAGAAGTGCCAGTAGAGGAAACAAGCACAGAAGAACTTGGGCTGGTGGTGCCATTGTTGCTGATTCCCACCAGACCATCGAAGTAGCCACCGGGCGCCATTAAATCGACCGTACTGCCAATGGCGCTGTAAAAAGCGCGGGTGCCGTTTTGTCCAATGCGCCCACAGACAGCACATTGTTGCAGTTTGCCGGCATATAGGCATCGCCACCCCCGTTGCCAGCGGCTACCGCAACAACCACCCCTCTGGATTCAATCTGGTTCATGACCGATTGCGCAAAGCCGCTGCACGAGGTGTTCGCTCCCAGGCTGACATTAATAACCTGCGCCACAGTCATGTTGTCTGGAACACCCGGCACAGAAACCCCCGCAGCCCACAGCATGCCATCGAACAAATCAGAAGAAAATGCCCTGCACTTGCCTGAAACCCGCACCGGTAAAACCTTGGTATTCCAGTCGGCACCCGCCACACGAAAGCTGTTGTTGGTATTGGCCGCAATTTGTGCAGCAATAAAAGTGCCGTGCCAGGACGAATTGGACACGGAGCACCCGGTAAAATCGGCAGTTGCTGCATCGCCAGCCGTTACCCAGTCGCCGGGGTCGGAAGGATCGGAATCACGGGCATCGCCATCGTTGGCAGTAGCTACATCGGAAATAAAATCGTAGCCGCTCAGCAAACGGCCCTCCAGATCGGCGGTGTTAAACACAATACCGGTATCGACCACAGCCACCACGGTAGTAGCGCTGCCTTTAAACAAGTCCCACGCCTGGTCAAACCTGGCACCCGCCTCGTTTACGGTAGAGCGCAAAGCCCACTGCGAAGCAAAGCTCGCATCGTTGGGACTCACCATGGTTTCGATGGGTTTATCAACAAACACAAACTCGACCTCCGGGTCGCTTTGCATGCGGTTGAGCAAAGCCTGATAATCGGTGGGGCGAACATCGGTATCAAACTGCATGACATGGGAGCCCAAAGAGCCAGCCCGAAGCCACTTGGCATCCACGCCGTTGCGGCCCAGCACTTCATACAGAAAATCACCCTCTTTTTCCAGGCGCCGCACAGTGGGCGTGCTGCCCAAAACCACCGCATCTTTCAGTTTGATGATAAACCGATCAGACGATCCCGACTGCTGAGCGTACACCTGCCCGCCTGTGGCAAAGTACAAACAGAACACACCCAGCACAAGAAAAAATCTCAGTATGAACAATCTTGCACTGCCTGATAGTACTTTTGTGATCATTGCATGCCTCGCCAAGTCAACCCATTCAGGTTATTGCTGGCCAAGGCTTTCTAATCGCTTGAATAAAGCGTAAAAAATTCCTGAATTCGCCTGCCTGCCAGACTGCCCATCCCTTCCCTTATAAGAAGCCAAGATGTTCTTTGGCGCGACATCCATTTGGGGGGGTAACACCCATTAGGTATCACTCTTTGTAGCTATCATCCAAAACATGCCTTCGATCACGATGGCTGGACACCATCGCCTTGCAGGCGACAAACCACAAAGCCCAGGCGTTCCGGGCACACAAATGAATCCCGCAAATCCTGTGTGCGGAGTGCTTTGCGGTGGCTTCGAGTGTATATTCAGGTCATCAGGCAGCAAAAAAACTCTCGGCAAAAAACATGGCGACTTCATGAACAAACGGGCACTGGTGTATCTGGGCGCCGCCAGCCTCTTATTGGCAGGCGCCTTTCTGTATCTCAGAGGCAAGGAAGACTGGCAAACTGAAGGCCGACAGGTGGTGGAATCTGCCATTGAATCTGGCAGCCCCGAGCTACCGCTGGCCGTGGTTGAGGCTGGCACTTTGGTAACCGAACCACTCCGGCTTAAAACCACCGCAGGAATGGTGGTGAAACTGCTGGTTCAAAGCGACAGCAACGATGAGCTGCACGTGCACGGCATAGACTTGCGCTTTCCGGTTGTGGCGGACCAAATGAACACCATTACCTTTACCCCCAACCAATCAGGCAGTTTTGAACTGGAGTTGCACGACAACCCCGTTTTATTGGGGGTTCTGGAAGTGTATCCCGCACAATGACCGTGCGCGCAAGCCAGCTTCTGTTCGGCCGTATTGCCATGGCACTTGCCCTGTGGGCATTGCCTCTTGCGGCGTTGGCCCATTCGTTCGGACAAAGCTTTACCTTGCCCTTGCCGGGCTGGATTTCCACTTGGGCCAGCATTGCCACGGTAACCCTTACCTTTGGGCTTACTTTACTGCCACCACTGCGCAGACAACGCCCTTACCCCGATTTTTCCTGCCCCCCCCCCAAGCTGGGAAGCCACACCCATCAAAGCGCTGGGCCTGATGGGCCTGGGGCTTGCCATCTACAGTGGGCTGGAAGGCACCCAGAAACAAGCCGCCAACTTTAACATGACGTTTTTCTGGGTTATCTGGATGCAGCTTGGTGTTTATGCAAGCGCACTGTTTGGCAACTTATACCGGCATTTCAACCCCTTCGCGACCGTGGTGGAATTGCTGCACAGTGTGCCGCTGCCCACCCGTGCCCAGACAAAATTTGCCGCACTGGCCCCCAAACCAAGCTCCAGCACACTCAATGGTGTGGCTTTGCTGTGGTTCCTGGCGTATGCCTACTACGAACTGTTTGGCAACAGCCATCCCGAAAATTTGTCGATTGCCCTGCTGCTCTACCTAGCCTACTGTGTGGCAGGCAGTGCCTTGCTGGGCAAAACCCGTTTTTTTGCCGAAGCCGATTTTATAGGTGTGTACTTCAATTTTTTGGGCCGACTTAACCAAAGCATCAGAGGCCTGTTTAATCGGCAAGACGCCGCTGGCCTGGAATGGCCAGCCCCCAGTATGCCAGCCGTGGTGTTTATTGCAGGGCTGTTCTCTACGATTGCCTTTGATGGCCTGCGCAACACCGAATGGTGGTGGTCCAGCGTGTACCCACTGTTTTGCAGCACCGACACCCTGGCCCACACGACCAGCCCACAAAGCAACGCGTGGTTCGAGCAATTTGAACAAAGCCTGTTCATCGCCAGCCCTTTTTTGCTGGGATTTTTGTTTGTGGCGGCAGTGCGGGCAGCACGCAGACTGGCTCAATCTAGTTTAGGCACTGCCGAACTGACCAAGCTGTTTGCGCCCTGCCTGATGCCCTTGGTGGTGACTTATGGGTTTTCTCACTATTTTTGCTTGTTGCTTAGCCAGGGAATCCAGATTATCCACCTGCTCTCAGACCCCCTGGATGCGGGCTGGAACCTGTTTGGCACGCGGGGCATGTTTCGATCGCCTGTTATTTTGGATGCTCAGGTAGTTTGGCTCATACAGCTGTTCAGCATTTTGTGCGGACACGCCGTGAGTGTGTTTTTGTTGCACCAGCGTGCTTTTGACATTTTCAGGGAAGAAAAAAAAGCCAATGCCGGCAATTGCCGCTACTCGCAGTTGATAATTGCCAGACGACTTTTGCCGCACCGAACGTTCCAATCGTCGCACTAACAGATCGAACTTAGCCTGTTGCTCTAACTCCATCTCAATACCGAAAAATTCAAAACCCAAAATTCACCAATTCCAGCAATCGAGCGCGGCGTGTGAATTTTAAATTTAGTGGATGAGTGTAGTATTCCCTGGCTCTTAGCGATCGAGACACGTAATTTACGGATCTTCCGCTCGGGAAAATCCGTGGATCTATGGTAATATTCTGCGGTAATTAACATTGCGATCGTTGCCTCTTTGTGCGGTTGGCGCTTACGGCTGAAATTGCTAATAGATCGCCAAAAATCAGCTCTAGCATTCATGCTAGAGCCGAAATGTCAACGATTTCTAATCGCTGAGATTATTTATTCTTCGATAACTTCCCGAATGCGCTGCTCTAATCGATCGAGATCGAGTCCGCCTTCATCCCGCGAGAACCGCCGTACCGATTTATTTACCCGTTGGAGGTCGTTTAACCAAGTCGCGCAAAATCTCTTGCTGCTGACGCGCTTGTGTGACTTCGCGTGGCTCTTGGACTAAATCGCGGACGATCGAATCCTCAGCTCGCGAGGCAACGATCGGATCGACTTGTCCCTCTAATTGTACTAATGTCCGCCGCCCAGGGCCGCGATCTTCGTCGATCGGGACTATCGCTGTAACTCGATCGGATCTTACATACTTCCCAAATCCCAGGTGTACCAGCGTTGATGATTGAATTCTCATTCACTTGCTCTTTACTCTATACTCCTATTATCGCTCGATTGACACAAGCTGTAAGCCAATCTGCGAGCGGTTTATACGGCAATTAGAGTACTGTTATCAGCGATGGCAATTCTCGCACAAATAGTAATAAAATACTAGTGTAGAGACTGACATTAATCTTACAATCTTGTCTCTCCCTATAAGTGCCCCTTGCCAACGGGACACTTATAAAATGTTGTATCCTAAACCTTAGCCAACTCTTTCACCTCTACAGGTGCAGTCAAAGCTTCATCTAGCTCCGATTTACCCAATCTCGCTTCGAGAATATTCATCACTTCCCGACCAAAATCATTAGGGTTATCTTGGAAAGCTTGCAGACAAACTTCTCCAAAAAACGAGCCTAATGGTTCGGGATTCCAGAGTAACTTTTTAGCCACCCACGGCATGTGACTCATCGGATTGTATCCAGGCTTAATCACATTATTTTTGAACGCATATTCTTCTAAATGTGTATGCGGTTGCAAGCCGATAAAAAAGATCGCTGGCTCGACTTTATCT